>JALSPD010000115.1 GCA_026986135.1 DHVE2 group archaeon | reverse complement strand
AATTGGACGTATTGAAGTTGAGATACGATCAGAGAAGGGAAAATCTGTGGGCGAGATAAGAATTCCTTCAAGCCTTGATCAGGTGGAAACTGCAATTCTGGCCGCAGCCCTTGAAACTATAGACCGCGTGGGTCCATGCAGGGCAAGAGTGGAAGTGATAAGTATTGAGGACATAAGAGCAACTAAAAGGCAGAGGGTTGTTGATCGTGCCACCGAGCTTCTTCAAACTCTTCTTGAACAGGGCAAGCAGGTCAGCGAGGACATAATAAAGGCAGTCAGAGAGAGGGTGGAAATTGAAGAAATAATCACCTATGGAGAGGAGCATCTGCCTGCAGGCCCAAATGTGGATAAGAGCGATGCCATAATTGTGGTTGAGGGAAGAAGCGATGTGATTAACCTTCTGAAGCATGGAATTAAAAATACCATCGCACTCAATGGAACAAGCGTACCTAAAACAATAGTAGAACTCAGCAAAAAGAAGATAGTAACTGCTTTTCTGGATGGGGATAGAGGTGGTGATTTAATCCTCAAGGAGCTGCTTCAGGTGGCCGATATTGATTTCATAGCAAGGGCACCAAAGGGATACGAGGTTGAAGAGCTCACGTACAAACAAATACAGAAAGCTCTGAGAAACAAAATGCCCGTAGATCAGTACCTTGCAACCCATGACATAGGTATAGAAGAGAGGGAAAATCACAACCAGAGGGAGATACATAAAGAGACACACAAAGAAAGGAGAAAAGAGGAAAAGAAGGAGGATAAAAAATCCGAAAAGAAAACAGAACAGGAGGATCCTGTTGATTCACTTTTCAGGGAGCTTAACGAGAAAAAAGAAGCTGCCATTCTACTTGGAGACAAAGTGCTCACCCGAATCCCACTGAATGAATTCATAGATAAACTTATGGAATTCAAGGAAAAAGCAGACACGGTAATAACTGGCGGTATAATCTCACAGCGTCTTGTGGATGTGGCCCTTGAAAAGGGAATAAAAAGAATCATAGGCTACAAAATAGGAAATGTCACCAAAAGACCGCTGAACATAAAGATAATAACCAAAGACAGGGTGAAAAGATGATAGACCCCAGAAAGGGGTTCAGCCTTAAAGATTTCAGCACAACAGAGGAAATAAAGATACCCGGAGATCCGCTTGAGCGAGTGATAGGACAGGAAAATGCCATTAAAATTGCAAAGATTGCCGCAAAACAACACAGAAATCTGCTTCTGGTGGGGCCTCCGGGTACAGGCAAATCAATGATAGCACAGGCACTGGCATTGCACCTACCACCACCAACAGAGGAGATAAGGGTTGTTCACAACCCCCAGAATCCTGAGCGTCCTCTGGTAGAGGTAAAGAGTGTTGAGGAGGTAAAAAGAGAGGAGGAAGAGATGCGAGTTGCCGAGGGAAAACTGGTAGATCCAAAGGATGTACCTGTGCATGTGGCTGAAAAACTTGGATACCGCTGCAGACACTGCGGTGCGTATTCTTCGCCAGAGGAGGGTATATGTCCAAGATGCGGTCAGCCGAAGGCACCACCAACAAACAGTCCATTCGGAGACATCTTTGGCTCAATAAGCGTTGCTTTTGGTATCTCTTCATTTCCACCAAGGGTAACAACCACGGTGATAGAGGATGGAAGGGATAAGATAGTTGTGTACGAGAGAGCCGGGGATAAGATAAGGGTCCTTGACGAAATGATGATGGAGAAGAGAAGAGAAATTGAAAAGAAGAAGCCATATAAGGTAATAGTTCCACTCAAGCGCAAACCTTTTGTTATGGCTACAGGAGCCAGCGAGACTGAACTGCTTGGAGATGTAAGACATGACCCATATGGAGGCCATAAAAACCTTGGTACACCACCATATAAAAGGGTTATTGCAGGAGCCATACATGAGGCACATCAGGGAGTTCTTTTCGTTGATGAGATAACCCATCTTGGAGATCTGCAGAGACACATTCTGACTGCTCTTCAGGAGAAAAAGTTCCCAATCTCAGGCAGGAATCCTCAGAGCGCGGGGGCCAGTGTGCGTGTTGACGATGTACCCTGCGATTTTATTCTGGTTGCTGCCTGTAATATCCAGGATTTGCCCAATATACTATCGCCACTGAGATCAAGAATCATGGGAGATGGATATGAGGTGCTTATGGAGACAACAATACCCGATACCGAGGAAAACAGAGCAAAGTATGCCCAGTTCGTGGCTCAAGAGATAGTTATGGACGGACGAATACCGCATGCAACCCGAGATGCAGTAATTGCGATAATTGAAGAGGGAAGAAGAAGAGCAAAGGCCATCGACGGCGTTGACAATGCACTTACTCTTAGACTCAGAGATCTGGGTGGATTGGTAAGGGCTGCTGGTGATCTTGCGGTGATCAACGGAGACAGGTACATTGAAAGAAAGCATGTGGAGATGGCAATT
>JALSPD010000114.1 GCA_026986135.1 DHVE2 group archaeon | reverse complement strand
ATCTTCTCGCGGCACATTTATGGCAGGCGCAAGGATATGTGTGGGTCTCGTGCCCATCAGCTGTACGATGAACTCTCCCAGATCGGTCTCGTATATTTCATTGCCCTTTTCTTCAAGGTACTCCCTTAGATGTATCTCCTCGCTGGTGAGACTCTTGCTCTTAACTATTGTTTTTCCAGAACCCACAATTTCACCTATTATTCTCAGGGCCTCCTCCTTTGTTTTTGCATAGTAACAATGTCCGTGGTTTCTCTCAATGCTTTCACATGCCTGCTTTATAAGCTCATCCATATGCTGTATGCTGTACTCCTTAATCTTTCTAACTTCCTTTGCAAGATCTATGGAATGGGGAAATCTTGACAGAGCATTTCTTCTGTTCTCTTCAAAAGCCTTTATGGCCCTGGACAGGGCGATTCTCACCTTCTCACTTTTTGCACCGTATTCTACAATTCTATCTACATATTCCCTGTAAACTTCATCAATCATTTATTCCACCCCCTCCAGGGCAAGATCCACCAGGTTGGCGTAGCCCATTGCCTTTATGTTATAGTTACCATGCTTCACTCCCGCCTTAAAAGCATGGTATCCGTTTCCACATGTGGTAACTATGGTATCCACACCCCGTGGAAGTGCGTACTCTCTTATAACATTGGATGCCACATAGGGCATAAGTTCAGGTATTGAGAAATCAAGCCAGCCTCCTGGGCATGCGGATATGTCCCATGGCTTGAGATTTCTTTCCTTAACATATAGCTCCGGGTGATCAAAGTTCAGATACTCCAATTTTGGTATCTTCTCCAGAACCTTTCTGGGCTCTTCAACCACGCGCATCTTGCGACCCAGAGTGCATCCATCATGCAAAAGTATCTTCATGGGCAATTCTTTGAATTTCAAACGATCAAGATTTTTGTAAAGAAAGGTAGAGATATGCTCAATGGGCACAGGCAACTCATAGCCCCTTTGCACGAGGAAACCCTCTCTCTCCTTACTCCAGGCGGCATATGGGGCTGCGTAGGATGTGAGGATCAGATCCACATCTTCCTTTGATACGATTTCCTCCACCTCTTTAACCGTTTTCTTTGCAAGATCATCCACGAGATTCTCGTATCCCAGGAAACCTATTGCCTCTGCGCATATTGCTTTGCTTTTATGTGCCACGTATTCATGCCCCATCTTCTTCAATATGGAAATGGATGCATCGCATAGCTCGGGTACTCCGAGCCTCCGCGAGGTTTCCCATCCATGTAGCAGTATTTTCATATTTTCACCTCACTGCATCACCGGGAGATCTATTTTCCTTGCCAGAACCCTCTTTCCGCGGTAATCTGGAAGCAGTATTGGTGATTTTCTCCACACAGGAACATTTATCTTCTTCACTTCTTCTGTGAATTTCTTTACGTGATCCAGGCTCAGTTTTGATGGCTTTGAGGACGTCCTTGCCACCTTCGCAGCTGATATGCCGGCTCTCCTTCCAAACACGTTGTAGTCAAGAAGGGAGTTGCCCATTAACCTGTTTTTGCCGTGCACTCCACCTTCAACCTCTCCGCCAGCAAAGAATCTTGGATAAGGCGAGCCATCTCCTTTGAGAACCTGCGCGTTTGCATTGATTTCAACGCCACCATTCTGGTAGTGCAGGGTTGGGAACACTAAAATCGGGTCCTTTGTCATATCTATTCCAAACCTCTTATACATTCTGTACATCGCATCAAGGTTCTTGCGTATCGCACCCTCACCATGGAGCATTTCAATCATGGGTGAATCAAGCCATACTCCCTTCATTCCCGTGGGTGTGGTCACACAGTTTCCGCGACCGTAACATTCCCTAATGAACGCGGCAGCCTCCACATCCCTTGGCTCTAGAGGGAAAACGAAACGCTCACCGTACCTGTTGACAGGGGTGGCACCCATACCGCGAACCTTCTCGGTAATTAGCAATCCTACAATCTGCTCAGGATATGCAGCTCCAGTGGGGTGATACTGAACGGAATCAAGATCCCTCAACCTTGCACCTGCTCTGTATGCCATTACCAGTCCATCTGCAGTGGCACCGTAATGATTGGTTGTGGGGAATCCCCTGATATGGAGCCTTCCCCAGCCACCTGTGGCCAGAACGGTGGCTTTTGCTCTGACCACAATGTACTCCTTGGTCTCCATATTCCAGAGAATTGCACCTCCTATTTCTCCCGTATCAGTGGTGAGCAGCTCAACGGCAGGGTTGAATTCAAGGACGGGGATACCGAGATTTCTGGCCTCATCTCGAATAACGCGCATTATTTCCATTCCCGTGTAATCTTTGGCGGAGTGCATTCTCATGCGGGATGTTCCACCGCCCCACCTTTCCACGAAATTGCCCTTCTCGTCGCGATCGTACATTACGCCCAGTTCCTCATGCCATTTGATTATAAACGGTGCATCTTCTGTAAGT
>JALSPD010000113.1 GCA_026986135.1 DHVE2 group archaeon | reverse complement strand
TATGAAGTTAGGCTCCACAGCACTTGATCTCGCATATAAGGTTCACACAGATCTTGGGAATAATTTTATAAGGGCCATTGATGGAAGAACAAAAAGAGTTCTAGGACAGGACTACCAGCTAAAAGACGGGGATGTAATTAAAATAGTTGCTCATGTATGAGCCATGGGGTCATGAGAATCCATTCTGCAGATTTTAATATTAGAGAATCGTTGGGACAAAAGAGCTGAGAACGGGTACTATGAACGTTACTCCCGCGATTATTATGAGAGTTGCTATGATGTAAAGAATTACCCTTTTGAAGGTTTCTTGTGTGTCACGAGCAATGTAAAGGATAGAAAGGGAAATAAAGAATAGACCAAATTCATAGAGAACAAAGCCAGGAGACAACAGCTCAGGATGACCATAGAAAGAGGATATGTAAAGAATAAATCCACCCCACATAATAATCAAAGAGGCATAGAAGAAGATGGAGATTCTTTTTTTCAGAGCATTTCTATCCGCATTCTCATGTCCCTCCAATCTTTCATCTTCATCATTTTCTGTAGCCACGTAATACTCCTCAGCGTAACTATCTTCTTTCAGTTCTCCCACTCGCATACATTCGGGAAAAGGTATATAACAATTTCCACATGCCCAAGCATGGCCGAGAAGATAAATCTCAATGCTGCAGAACTTAAACTCTGCGATCATTGCCTGGGAAGAATTTACGGTATGCTGGGTCACGGTCTAACCAATGCAGAAAGGGGGAAGGCAATAAGGATTATGTATGCCATGGAAAAAAACAAAGATTTGCCTAAAAAACACGATGAACTCTGCGAACTCTGCGGGGGCATATTCACCCGTCTTGATGAATATGCAAAATACATTTCCACAATTCTGGATGAATACGAGTACAGCACATTCTCCGTCGGAAGTAAATTTTCAGAAGAGATATTGGAAAGGGAGAAAAGAATAATTGAAGAGTTTTCCTCTCCAGAGTATGCGGAAGGGATAGGGAGAGAATTCAACAGAGAACTTGGAAAACGCATATCCATGTTGACTGGCAAAGAGGCTAATATCTCCAATCCAGATATAACAGTTATAGTGGACACCATATACGATGACGTCCATCTTGAAATTAAACCTCTGCTGATATATGGGAGATACAGAAAATTGGTCAGGGGATTGCCACAGACCAAATGGCCCTCAGGGAAATACAGGGAAAGCGTGGAGGAAATCATAGCTAGACCCATAATGGAGATCACTGGTGGCACAGGACATGCTCTGCATGGGATGGGTCGGGAAGATATTGATGTCAGGATGCTAGGAAACGGAAGACCATTCGTCATAGAGATCAAAAGACCGAGAAAAAGGTTTCTGGATCTTAAAGAACTGGAAAGAATAATTAACAGATATGCTGAAGGAAAGGTTGAGGTCACCGACCTGAAATTTGCTACAAAAGAAGACATCAGAAAAATCAAAGAGACAAAGGCTAAAAAGAGGTACAGAGTTGCGGTAAGGGTAGATGCGAGTGAGGAAGAGATAAAAAGCGCACTTAAAAAATTAAAGGGCAAAATTCGCCAGAGAACCCCCAGAAGAGTGGCGCACAGAAGAGCAGACAAATTGAGGGTCCGTGAGGTGTACGACATCCATCTCGTGGCGAAAGAAAACGATGCATGGGTAATAGAGATCCTTGCAGAAAGTGGCACATACATAAAGGAGCTTATGCATGGGGATGAGGGAAGAACCAGACCCTCTCTTGCAGAGATCCTGGGAAGGGATGTGGAAGTTGTATACCTCGATGTTATTGAAATTCTGGATTCTCAAATCTAATCCCAGGTGATCTTCCAGACCCCCATCTCATCTCCTCTCAATGTGCATTTTTCATGGACTACCCTAACATTTTTCTTACCTATACTCTCCATCACACCCGCAAAATATGCAGTATGAGCACTGCACAAAACCTCTGTAAAGCAACCATCTCTAAGGTATAGCCTGGCCGTATGATTATCAACCATCTCTCCTCTCATCTCCCCAAAATCATAGAATTCTTTCCAGTATCTTCCAGCATTTTTCATAACAAGTTCAGGGGTCCCCGCAAGTTTAACAAACCAGCCCCATATGCCTTCCTTCTTCGCACCTTCACGCGACATCTCATCGGTAGTATTTCTTCCGAACAGCTCTGCACACCTATCAAAAAACAGAAGATAGTCACTTAACTCGTACTTTTTCTTCAATTTATAATCCTCAATTCTCAGGGGTGCAGTGTATCCATAGCGCTTCAGATCTTTCATAAGGGTATTTATGGCATCCATACCCTTCATTTTTTTAAGTGCCTTTAAAAGGGCAACAAATGTACCGCCATAAACATGCTTTCCTTCCAGCAATCCTTCCTGTACTTCACGAACGGACATAACATCACCCGCAATCAAAGTTTAGATATGAAATAACAGGATATAAAATTTACACAAAAAATATCCAAAATTGTCTGGTTATATTACTTTCAAACTTTCCTTTATTTCCTGAAGTTTTCTTATCTTTTCCTCAGCCTCCTTCTTCATTGATTCCAGTTCCACTGCCTTCTCATTGATTTCTTTCTCTCTAGCAGCCAACTCCTTTTCCCATTCTTTTAGCTCATTTTCACGGTTCTTTAATTTATTCTCCATCTCCTTAATCTTTTTCTCCTTCTTTGCCAGAGCCTTTTCTCTTTTTTCCAGATCCTTTTCCTTTGTCTGGAGATCGTAAAGCTTTGTATCAACCTCAACCTCCTTCTTTTTAAGTTCTATGGCCCTCTTCTCCAGCTCCTCTTCCTTCAATTTCAGCTCTTTTTCCATTTTCTTTAACCTGGATTCAGTCTCTTTTAGATTCTTTCTGAGCTTTTCAATCTCTGCTCTCTGCTTTTCAATCTCATCCTCTCTGGATTTCAATAAATGCTCCCACTCCTCAAGTTCCTCTCTCTTTCTATTTATCTCCTCTTCCATATTCTTAAGGGCAATCAGCGATTCTTCAGCTGTTCTCTCTCTCTGCTCAACGGCCTTTTCACGCGCATCAAGTTCCTTGGATAGTTTATCCAGACGCTCCTTTTCACTTTCAAGCTCCTTTCTGAGAACTTCAACCTCAGACTTTTCCTTATAAAGTTCAGCTCTTATCTTCTCCAGTTCCTCCTCCCTCCTCCTGATTTCATCAAGTTTGATCTTCAGTTCCTCCGATTTCCTCTGAATCTCCCCCTCCCTGGCTCTCAACTCACGTATCTGCGAATTTATCCAGCTACGCTGCTCGTTAATTCTATCCCTCTCCTTTTCAAGTTCTCTTTTTAGGCTAAGCAATTCTTCCTCGCGATTCTTGAGCTCCCGCTCTCGTTCATTTAGATGCATTTCCTTTTCTCTGAGTTCAATTAGCTTGGCGGTAACTTCGCGCTCTTTAGCCTTTATCTTCCGAAAACTTTCTTCAATACTCCTGTACCTTGACTCAAGTTCTGATTTCATCTTCTTTAATTCATCGGCCTTTTCTACAAGCTTGGCCCGCATGCCCTCCAACCGCTCACGCTCCCTTTCAATGGCTGCCCTGGCTTCTGCAACCTCCCGCTCTCTTGCAGAAAGCTCTTTTTCCCTATCCTTGAGAAGCCTCTCTCTTTCCTTTATCTCTGCAAGCTTTCTTACAATCTGATAGCTCAGATGATCGTCCCTCTCGCCTCTCCCTGTATTCTCCTCTCCCCACTTTTCTCTATTAATCTCGGGAATTTCAATATCAAGATTGAAATCGGTAGAATCAAAAATGATATCATCTTTCCGCATATAAACTCTGAGGCTCTGAACAGTGGTTCTGTATTCAGGATAACTGTTAAGGATGAAAGTTATATCAATTGTTGAGGAGCTGTAAGAAAAAGAGCGCACCTCAATTATGGCATCTTCCTGCATACCAAGTTTAACTGCTCGTCTGAGAGCATCATCACCCCGCTCCTCTTCGGAGTTGCGGTACGAACCCAGAACAGGAACACCATTTTCATACACCACCTGAGCAATATTTGTGCCATTTCCATAATGGATGATCTTTAAATAACCTGTGAAGCCAGAATTCTCTATATCTTTTATAAGATCCTCAAAACCTGCACCACCAAATACTGTTCTTTCAAGTTTGCCACTTGGTAACTTCATAATTGCAAAATGCACTTAACCTAAAAAAGATTTCTCATTGTTTTCTCAATTCCATAAGCTTCAATGGCCTGGATAGGTGCCTCCTTGCTATAACAGGAACCTCATGAAATCCTTCAATGTTCCTTACCACCACCGCATATTCCGCCTCAGACTCACCGGCACGGGTGCCGCATCTTCTACACCTGTATCCTCTGTTTCTTCCAATACTCTCCATCCTCCTCCCACATACAGGACATCTTGGGTTTGCAATTTTCAGCCTGTAAGGAGGGGCATGTTCAATGAAGATCTTCTCAAGGTTCACCGTAAGGGGATCACCTCTAACACCACCATAAACCTCCACAGTATCCCCTGGAACCAAGGAGTTTACGACATTCCTGAACTGCTTGGTGGGCTCGTAAGCAGCACATTCTATGGATCCTGTGGAATCACCAATTTTAAATATAACATGACCACCAGGAATTCTTCTGGGTTTGCTCAATACCCTGCCACGAAGTATAACACTTTCATAGGGCCTTACATCCCTTATTTTTTTTCTGACCAGATGATCATCACTTGCCTGGTTTGTTTCATAAATTAGAAATGCCTCATATGGGCTACTCTCCACAGTTTCAACGGCCTTCAACAAATCATCGGGGACTGTTCCTCTAATTCCAAACAGAACAGGAGTGTGTGAATTGGGCTTTATCGCAAGATATTCGTTCTGATAATCGTAATTGTCAAAGGTTGTCGGAAAGAGAGTATCAAGAGCAATAGCGCTTTCATGGGATACGTATCTGTCGGATTCCCTGGAATAGGTGAGTACTTCATAGGTTTTTCTTCGGGCTCTCCATGCTATTGAAGCCGCTGCTCCGATTATTCCACGTCCAAGTTTGAATTTAAGATATTCTGCTTTTGAATTTATCAGCAAGGTTTCAACTTCCTCCAATTCAACCACGCTTCTCACAGCACGCCAGTACAGAAATTCACGGAGCTTCTTCTCAGAAAAAACAATCCCAGGGTTTGTGTTTTCATCCTCAACAACAAACAGCCCAGATATGTGATCTGCAAACTCCTCCAGACGAAATCTCGGAGATCCTTTTTTCTCTCTGGAATACGCATAAATATCCTCACCTTTGTAAGTTCCTATTTTTATTCTTTCACCGGCACCACGTCCGAACCGTATAGCCACAGCACCATTGCCACGGGTTTTCCATGGGATATTCGGATTCAACCTGACAAGTCTGGGATAGCCAATAATATAATACCCATCTTCAATTAGATTTAGAATGCTCACTAAACCCACATACGTCGTGCACATTCCCTCACGAGAATCGGTGTCATCAATGCCAAGATACACAAAAAAAGAAATGGATACCCATATATGGAATTATCGGATAAATATGGCTATCACCGCTATAACAACTCCCAGGAATATCAGGGCGTAGAAATAGAGCAATATATCGCTAACTCTATGAATGTCTTTTGCCACAGTGTGCCAGCCACTTATCTTGAAATTTCCGAACTGAACGAGATCCTTCTTCTCAATGGTCATGAAGACAAAATCTCCAACATCATAGCCTTTAAGCTTACCGTCAAGATAAACGGTTAGATTATGCTCAAGCTCTATGACAGTCTTGTTTATAAGATCGCTGTATTCAACATCCGTTATCTTTCCGTATACTGTAACCTTGTCTCCCTCCTTATAATCATCAAGTTTCACATCCTTAGCATTTTTATAAAATGCCCAGGGAAAGGTTCCCAGTAAAACTATACCTATTATAACAAAAACCAGTCCGGACACGAGAAGTATCTTATTCATACTGAGGTATCCGCAAAAGAATATTTAATATTATCGCGATTTTTCGCTATTCGGTGGTAATTATTGGACCGTCATCAAGCATTACAACCGTATGCTCTGTCTGTGCAACCACATACTTCCTTCTCTCCTGTAGTATGGGAAAATGATACAGAAAACCCTTTTTAACACCACGAGAAAGAAGAGATTCATAATCCTCATGAAAATCACACCATCGCGCAGCAAAGGGCAGGGTTCTGAAACGCCTGTATAGTTCCTCATAGAAGCCACTCAGATTCATGAAACGAAGAAGCATGTATATGTTGCCTCCCTTTCCATTACGTACCTGGCCCTTTCCATTGGTGGCAAACGGCTCAATGGCAAAAGCCATCCCGGGTCTTAAAGTGGCTCTGGATCCGTCATCATAGTTAGGTATGCTTATACCGTGATGGAGATCATATCTTGCAAGACCATGCCCTGTAAGATTGTACACAGGATTGTATCCACGCATCTTTATTTCATTTTCAATTATTCGTCCCAGTTCCCTGACCTCAATTCCCGGACGTAGCGCTTTTAGCGCTTCCTTCAGGGCAGAACTTGAAGCTTCAATTAGATCCTCCCATCTGTTAGTGCCAACCTCCACGGTCACCGCAGTATCAGAAATATACCCATCTATATGAGCACCCAGATCCAGCTTGACCACATCGCCCCTCTTGAAAGCAAGACCATCATTTTTAACAGGCGTATAGTGGGCTGCTACATTATTTACAGAAATATTAACTGGAAATGCTGGAAATGCGCCCGCATCAATAATGTATTTCTCAACTTTCTCGGCCACCTCATAATATGAAACACCCTCTTTTATCAAATCAATACCGTATTCTCTGGCCTCCTTGCCTATCTTGCCAGCCTCAACATACTTTTTAAGGTCCATATTCAGTCCTCCAGGACATTTAGGATCGCTGAAAAGGGAATTACACCCTCTCTTATTAATTTAATTCCGTCAATAACCTCAATCACGGTGGATGGTGTACCTGGAAGAATACCGCAATCAATGCGATATTTTACCTTCAACCCCATGGTATCCTCAATCCTGACTGGATTCCTCTCTCCTGATATATTTGCACTTGTAAGTGTGATTGGGCCAACTCTTCTCGCAAGCTCAATGGGTATGGGGTGAGCGGGAATACGAACACCCACCGTGGGACCGGTGATCTCAGGAATCTTGCTTCTTAAAACCAGGGTAACACCCCCTGGCAGAAAACTGCCAACAATTTTCATAGCGATCTCATCCACAAATGCTATGTTTTTCATCATCTCCACATCGCTAACACCCACCGGTATCCTCTTGTTCAGATCCCTGCCCTTGAGAGAATATATCAAGGATACATCTCCATATATGCTCATAGCAAGGCCATAAAGCGTATCGGTAGGAATCACCACAGGCTCGTGCCTGGTGGTCTCCTCAATCACATCCACAGATTCTAAATTGCAGGGTAGAATCATGGGGGATAATTGGCGCACCCCCATATTATATTTTCAGATTCTAGCTAGAACCACCGTGATGTTGTCCTTGCCTCCCTTCTCGTTTGCCTGTTTCACTATTTCTCCTGCAATATCGCTTAGACGCGTGTTTTCATTCATAATTGCCTCAAGCTCCTCATCGTTTAGCATATCATGAACCCCATCACTGCAAAGCATGAGAAGATCGCCCCTCTCAAAGTGAATTGTGTAAGTATCTGGATTTACATGATCTTTTGTACCTATGGCCATCGTAATAACGTGTCTATCTGGATGAGTTGCAGCCTCCTCTTTGGTAATAAGTCCTTTGTCCAGAAGTTCCTGAATAACAGAATGATCTTTTGTTATTCTCCTCAGTTTTCCTTTCCTGAACAGATAAGCCCTGCTGTCTCCCACATTGAATATGTATCCTGTGGTGCCTTCTATAAGCGCTGCAACAAGTGTAGTACCCATCTTTTTGTTCATCTTCTCAGATCTCTCATGCACCTTCTTGTTCACAAACTCTATTATCTTTCGTATTCCCTCAACATCTCCAGCAAGATAGGTAAGAGGTGCCGCTGTAAGACGCTCAACTGCAAGACCGCTTGCCACCTCCCCCGCGGCATGACCACCCATACCATCTGCCACGGCCAGAACATAGAAAACCCTCTTCTTCCCATCTTCAAATATCTCAACCCTGTCTATCAGGTAGGAATCCTCGTTGTTCCTCCGTCTGCGCCCCACATCACTAATCCCATACACTCTCATATTTCACACCTCATTGCGTCTTTTAATATATCCGCATTTCTGCGGATTGGATCGTAAACCTGGAGGTCTGAATCAAGGGGAAGCTCAGGAGATAGACGAAAATGAATGCGTCTATCGTTGATATTTACAACAGTATCAATTCTCTCATCCGGCTTCTCTCCCCTTATAAGCACTTTATGAGCAACCATATTGATAATCCCATCTCCACGCTTTATACGGTACTTTATTTTCTTTTCCCTAAGGTAGTTTAAAAATTCAAAATATTTACGTGCCACCTCAACATCCGCAGATATAAAGTCAACATATACCACATTCCTGTAACCATAGTCAAGTTTTCCCACATCTTCTTTTTTATAGAGAATTTTCATCCCATGATATAGCTCTGCTGTTTCGTTTGGTTTCAGTGTTTTCTTGAGGCCATAATACAAAGAGACACCCTCTCTGTATGCTTTGATTTTCTTCCCTTCAATCTCGGCGATTTTGATTTTACCGATAGAGTCCACAGGAAAAGGTATGGGCACCCTGACTTTTCCTGCTTTTCTCTGTTTCGGTTGATCAGCCACAAAATTAAAACCGTGATTTGCAGTTATTAGCAGAGATTTTCTGAAACGCACATTGTAAATTCCTCTCCACAGAACCTTCTCTTTCTTAAGCCATTTCTGTACATCCCTATACATCTCCATGGCACTCTGATACCTCTTGCTCATATCAGGTGCGATAGCTTTAAGGATCACTTTTTTAACCCATTCAGGTACATGCTTCGGAAATGGCCTAATCTTTCCGCTTAGAACCTCACTCTTCTTATGAAATGGTACCTGCTTAGCTATCACCCTATAAAAAGTCGTGCCAACCTCATATACATCGCTTCTCTGATCGGGTGTCCCGTATTTATCGGGATCCCACATCTCAGGAGGTGCATATGAAGGTGTGCCTATGAAAGTATACTTCTCATCCTTTAACTTTCTGAATATCCTTGCCGCCAGACCCCAATCAAGAAAGACCACATCACCATATTTATCAATGAGAATGTTGCTGGGTTTTATATCAAGATGAAGGTATCCGTGTTTATGGACTACCGAAAGTATCCTTAAAACCTCCAGCATTCGTGACATTATCTCCCTTATGTTAGCGTTCCTGAGGTTCTTATCAAGGGTCTCTCCCTCTATGAACTCAACTGCAAACCATGGCTCGTCCTCATCAATACCCACGACCTTAGCAACGCCATCAATTTCTAAATCGCTTACCTCTTTCCAGTATTTTGCCTCTTTTACAAAGCGTATTAGTTTGAGCATCTCGTCGTCCACAGGCTTCTTAACTGCCACATGCTGGCCGTCCAAGAATCCCTCCCAGACCTCGCTCATCTTTGTGGTTGCGATTTTCCTTGTTAGCCTAAGCATAGAGACATCACTGTATCTTAACAGTAATGAGATACTTACCTATCAGTATCTCATCATCGTCCTGAAGCTCAAGATATTCGCTCTCCTTTCCACGGGACCAGCCAGGCAGGTAATCTCCACGGACAATGGTACCCCTTTCGCTACCAAGATCCCTTATGAACCACTTTCCACCTTCACGGTGAATCTCAAGATGCTTCTCTGATATCTCATCCTCAAGATCAACGATACCCAGAGGAATGGTAACACGTCCATCCTTGGTCTTCAGATAAACAACATTGTTGTCTTTTCTCTTACCTATATACACATCGTCACTTATCTCAACCTCATGTGGTCTGAGGTTTCCATCAACCCACTTCAAGATACAGGTTTTTTGAGGTTCTTCAGGATTCTCCTCCAGAGGTGATTCATCCACAAGTTCTCCACCTTCATCCTCCATAACACCCTCTTCCTCGGAAAACGCAGAGCCAGATGGTTTCACTTCATCTTCCTCCTTTACATGCACTG
>JALSPD010000112.1 GCA_026986135.1 DHVE2 group archaeon | reverse complement strand
AATTATCCGTTCCTGGTATTGAATACATAATAGCTGAAATTTTGTATTTGTGTAAAGTTCTATTCTCTTCTCCTTCCCTGTAGGTTACTGCATATACGTTTATTTCATCGCCAACTTTCAGGTCGTATTTCTTTGCAAGTTCATTGTCAATAACAACATATCCTGGTTTTATTTTTCCATCTTTTATGAAGTAGTTTAGTAGATAGACTGTTTTTGTGTAATTATTAAAGTTTGTGTACCATAAGCTCACACTTGTTCCGTATAGAGATCCTTCCTGAGCATATAATATACACATCTTTGTTACATTAGTTGATTGTTTTAATTTGGTTATTGCCGTTGAAGATGGATTATCTATTTTAAAGTCGCCGCCAGTCACTTTTATTCTGTTCAACTCGTTCATCATGCTTAAATTGTCATATGTGGCCGATATGAATGTTGAGAACGTAAGTATAAATGAGAGTATGAATGCAATATATGCCATATTCTTTGGATTTCTTTTAACACCCATTTTAACAAGTTCTCCTGCCACACCACCTATTTTTGAGAGAAGATCTGTTACTTTTTGATATACTCTTTGTGTTCCTAGTGTAAGAAGTCTTGACATGGAAAGTGGAAGCACAACAAATATTATTGGAAACATAAACGTTAACGTTGACATTATTATGAGTGCAATTATTATCATTATGTTGAATCCGCCCTCAAAGGATGTGTTTTTAATCACATAGATTCCAGAGATGATGTAGCTCCACAAGAGCAATGTTATAACCACATCTTTTCCAGGGGAATATTCAACTTTCTTGAATTTGTGAGAATAGTGGCTGATTAGGTCCACCATCGGTGTGTTTTTTATCTTTGTCCATGGTTTATAGAGAGAGATGAAGAAAAGAAAGAGGGCTATGATAATTCCCATAAGCATAATAATTGGTGAGAGATCCATACTAAAATATGGGAGTTTGAATATGAACATATTTCCAGTATACGCTATAGCTTCACCCAATATATACCCAATTACACCTCCGATTATGGAGTATATTATACCTTCATACAATATGAGTTTGAATCTTAACCAATCGGTAGCGCCTCTTATTCTTAGAATTCCGAATTCTCTTCTCCTTTCTGTAAGAACTATCTCAATCCCCACCTTTGACAAATACGCACCCATCGTAATTATGGGTAAGGAAAATATAAGATATGATATTGTAATCAGTACGTTTGGATAAAAATCAAATTTTATGTTTATGTTGTAATCCCTAGTATATTTGTTTAGAACATTCTCAACATCGCTTTGGACGTTCCACAATTTTTTGTTCACTTCATTTGCATCTCCAGATTTTACTAAGTAATCTGTGTCTACTTTTATAAGTATGTATATGTTATCCGCGCCCATTAGGAGGAGAGTGTGAGGTGTAGCTAATATTTCAAAGCGTGAGTAGTTTTTGTCAGTGTATTTATTTATTATTCCAACAACCTTCACTTGGGATTTTACAGTAGTGTTACCTTTCCAGTATGTAATGTTAATAATATTCCCTATGTAAATTCCAAAATTTTCAGAAAAATCTTTTGAGATGGCAATCTCCCAATCATCTTTAGGTAATCTACCTGTAATACTCCCTATTTTACTTGGAGCGTCAGATAGGTAGTAAAAGAAGGTAGTTATATTTTCATTGGATATATTTAAATTACAGGTAGTGAATAATACGGCAGACACTTTTGACACATGAGGTATCTCCGATAGGTCACTGAGTACATTGTCTAATTTACTAAGATTCATAGTGGCACTTACCATAATATGATAAGGTGATCTTTCTACGGCAGTGTATAGCTGGGATTTTGCTGCATTGTTGCCCAGTGTGAACATTGAAAATATAATTGCCACAGCGAGGATGATTCCCAATGAAGTGGTTGCCAACCTCCTTTTGGATACTATTCTCATATTGACGGGTATGTTTTGATATAATTATAACCTTTTCCAAACAAAACATTAAAATAACACCAACCTTAATGGCAGTATGAATGAGGGAACGAGTAAAAGCATTATTTGGTGACTGGAGGTTTCACCTGGCTTGGATCACCATACTATCGGTAGTGCTCCGCTCTATACCCGCATGGATATACTCTGGGTGGGGAAATGATTTTGGAATATACTACTCTATAACCATAGAATTTCTTGATAAAAAGAATCCCCTTTACGAATATCCTGCTGTATGGGGATCTTCAGGATACGGAGATTTTCCTGTGTTTTATCTTATAATTCTGGGCATATATTTGGTTACTGGTGCTGATCCACGAACTCTTGTGCTTCGTGTACCTCCTGTATTTGGAGGTCTAACGGTGGTACCTCTTTTTTTTATTTCCTACTATCTAACGAAGAGAAGAAGCATATCTCTTTTAGCGGCACTTCTGCTTGCTATAAATCCTATACATATGTACCAGACCTCTATGCCTTATTTCCTTACTGTAGCCCATCTATTTCTTTTGATTTCCATTTACTTTTTTATAAGGTGGAAAGATGATTCCAAGTGGCTATATCCTCTTATACCATTCTCCGTGATACTTCTTTTATCTCATCATCTAACAACATACATCTTCATAATTTCTATGTTGGGGATCAGCATATCTCTTTCCGTTGTGGGAAAAATAAGTTATAAAACAATAAAAAGTTATTTTTTGTTCATATCTATTTTTTCAGCGATAACATTTGCGTACTGGGTTCTTAGAGTTAAAGGGATGTATTCTTTCTTATCTTCGCCATATCACGGGCTTCTACCATGGTATGTAACCCCAGGGCTTTTTTTTGTTTTGCTGGCTTTTCTTTATAGGCTATCTCTAAGATACAGGATTTCACCCCAGGATGCAATTATTGAAAGAATAAGTCGCTTGAAGGTATCTTCTGTTTTTGCTCTCTCGCTATCTCTTGGTATATTGTTCTTTATAGCACTTGCAATATTTGAGCTGCAGGGATATAATATACAACCGACATCCGTATTATATTCCATACCATTTCTTGCCACCTTAGGTTTTATGGGTGTAGGTCTATCAAGATTATACATTAACAGGAATGTTCTTTATATTGTTGGAGGATGGTTGGGTGCCATAACAGTTTCTGCTTTTGCAGGGATAGTTGCAAAAAGTCTCATACCCTGGAGACATGTGGAATACATGATGGAGCCATTATCAATTGTAGGGGCAATTGGTATATTGGTAGTTATGGAAAGTGAGGTATTTTCTAAGGTTGAAATTAAAAGGAGAATAATCACTCTTTTTAATACTCCAATACACGTGATTACTCACATCCACAGTGCGGACATGTGTGGACGACTTGCTCATACTTACCAGATGACTGGAGAATCTCCCAAAGGAACAGTTGAATACAGCATTATCTACCCATTGGGTAAAAGAATGAAGGTTCTCTTTATAAGTATAATTGTTTTTATAGTTGTGATGACAGGTATTACAGCATTCCCGCTCATGGGAAAAGTGGCTCCACCTGCCCAGGAAGTGTCAGATGTGGTGATGAGTGCTGTGGTGTACCTTGATGAATATGGAAATAGGAATTATACTGTGGCTACCAGCCACAAAATTGGTACGTTAATTGCCGCATATGGATTTAACTCTAGTTTTGAATATGATTATAAGATATGGAACAGTACCTCCTGGAGGGATTGTTTGGATGAGCTTATGGGATTAAATGGAACCTATCCACCCATAGGGTATGTTATCATAACTAGGGAGATGTTTGAAGATGGTGTTTATGGTTATGGTGATCTGGAAAATCCCATTGCACCGCCTGTAATGATGACAAATGAAAGTTATGAAAAGTTCAAAAGAGAGCCATTTGAACTTATTTTTGAGAATCATACATTAACATACGATGATTGGGTTGAAATATACTCAGTAAATTGGACTTACATTTATGACCATTTGAACTCAAGTTTTAATATCTCTGATTCAAAAAATGGTAAAATGTTTTACACCCCGTGGAACTCCCACAGGGATTTCTTGAACTTCTCTATTTCCTGTTCCAGTGAATTCAGACGATCTTTGTTCACTTCAACTCCTGCGATTTTCATTATGAATAGCAGCGATTTTAAGTGATCTTCGGCGCTCAGTCTCCAGTCATCGACCCTTCTGTAGATCTTTGGTTCGGGTGTTTTGATTGTACCAGCAGGAGTTTCTATTTCAGCTTCAATTTCTTCTTCTGGGAAATACTTAGTCACGTCTTGTACTTCTCCTCTGGCATATGCCATGATCTCTGATTTTACCTCTTTGCTGATCCATCCAATGTCTACGTAGTAATCAAGTAACAATGTTATCTTGTCTCTCTTCACACGTTCAAATAGGAATTCTATCCATCTCATCAGCAGGACGATGGTGTAATAGTCCTTTTTGATCTCGCGGAGTATTGGCCCTGATTTTTTAAATTCATTGTCTTTGTTTCTTTTGTCTTTGTTTCTTTTCTCAGTATACTCCTCTCTGGTGCTCTTATCCACCTCTATAAGTCTACCCTGTGGTTTTTCTTCCATTGGGGACATTTCTTCCATGAACGTGCTTGCCGGCACGATTGTTTCTGGAGATGGGGCCTCGTTTTTTCCGTTCATATCTATGAACGGATTAATTTTTTGTGACACTATCTCATATACATCAAGGAGCCTTTTTATGTTATCCTGCATCTCTTCATTTACGCTTCTTATTTCTGATATTTCATTTTCCAGTGATGATATCAGAGAGTCATGTCTTTCCATTCTGGCTTGAATCTCATCTATTTTCCTTGTTAATTCTTCCAGTCTTTCTGATATCTCGTCAAGCCCTGTGTTTTTCATCATATCTCCGAGAATACTTTGGAGATCTCCCTCTTCTATGAGAGTTTCTGAGACTTCAACCTCTTCAGGTGCAATGGGTTTCTCTGCTTCTCGCTGTTCCTCCGGTTTTTCCTTTTTCTTTTTCTTAAATAGCCCTGCCATTTTCATACACCTCCCTTGGTATGGTTAATGGATCTCTGTTCGCTGTTCACTTGTACAAAGGAAATAAAGGGATCAGTAGAGATCCACGTAGTTCGTTGTGAGTGTTGCAGGTACCATGAATGCTGCATAGGTGGGAACACCATGTTTGGGTATTATCTGGAGAGTAACTTCACTCTGAGGACCAAGACTTAGCCCTGCAGCTTTAGCATCAATTGAAATCTTTATAATATCTCCCTGTGTCATCACATGCTGATTATTCCAGTTTTGTGGAGGCATGTCTCTTAGACTTACAGCAGTGAAATGTGTTGCATCTGCACTCGTGGGGTTAAATGTCAGAGTAACATCTGTGGATCCGTCGGTTATTTCAATAAGCACATTGTCCAGATCAATGGCAGGACTACCTGCGATTAATCCAACCTTAATTTCAACGGTGTCCACATTTGGTGTAGCAGGTGTTAGGTTCACGAGTCCTCCAATGTGTATTATTTTAAACCCTGTTGCCACATCCTGAATGGCTATGTTTCCTGTCTCCTCTGCCTGCTGCTGCAGCTGGTACGCTGTCTGTATCAGTACGGTTGCGGCAACGGCAGCCACTATAATCATGGCTATAAAGATTATCAGGGTGCCGATGCCGAACTCACCTTCTTCCTTTCTATTCCACACCTTCTTCATTTCTATCACCTCGGGGTTTTGGGAGTTTTTCTCCCAATTGCTAGAATTGTTCTGATACTTAAAAAATTTATCATTCAATTCTATAAAAATGATTAGAATGTTTGATTTTTGGATTTGATATTCACTTGGGAATCATTCCCGTATATAGAGGTATATGATTATGGCAACAACGGCAACGATTATTATCACGATATATGTTAGGTTATGTGCAATGGCATCCCAGAAACCACCAACTTGTGACCTACCTATCAGGAGGGTCAAAGTTAGATTCTTTGTCATTTTTGAGGATGTGAGAATGGTAATTTTTATATGATATTCCCCGGGCATTAATTTTTTCTTAGGTTCTATAATTATCTCGGCAGTTTTATTTGATGGTATAACGACGGAAGTATAATTCATGTGTTTCATATTGTTGTGGATCAATATCCATGTTATATTGTTCTCGGAATTTACCGAAATGGTATATGTATCCATAGTATTTCCTGTGTTGGTTATTTTCAGTATTATTTTTCCGTTTTCAACACTTTTGTTTATTATGAAACCCCATACAGGAGGTACTGTTATGGTGAGCTTCAGGGAATAGAGTGTGATGTTTCCAGAAGAAATCACAAAGTATATCTCATATGAGCCTGATGTTAGGTTTTCAGGTATCATTGTCCATAGCTTAATTGTTCTGTTCTGATTTACCGGTATGAATGCTGAGTATTCATTTAGTACAGTTTTCTCTGCAAGTGATCCTGAAACCATAAATGTATATAATTCCGGTATATTTCCCAAGTTAAATATGTTTATTAAGGCATAGAAGGAGAGATTTGTATAATTACTTTTAATTATAGTTGCTATTGCCCTGTGATATGCCTGTACAATTGCAATTAATGTTAGATTCTTTGATTTTCGTGTGTTAGAGGAGGTCACGGTGATTTCCATTATGTTTTTTTGAAATGCCTTTGTTCCATTGGGTACAGTTATTGATACATATATCTTCTTTTCGGAGGATAATGATACATTTACTGTTTCATTCTCCACATATATTGGCCACGGATTGGTGGAGTGTACAGTTACTTTAAAAGTGTCGTTGAAATTTCCATTATTTATTATGGTTAGGGGAATTTTATGCTTCTTTCCAGGATAAACACCAATCACATTGTCCGCTACCACATCAAAAGATGAATATGGCTGTACAAATACCTTCAATGTTTTTGATAAAGTCTGATTTGAGATTGAATTTATAACCACTGTGAGATTCCAAAGGCCTATTTTAGCGTTGATTGAAGCGATTACTGTTATGTTGATGGCTACTGAATTTCCTGGATTGACATATATCTCCTTAGTGTTTTGAATAACATATACTTGTTTACTCATGTTTTTTATTGTGATCGTGTATTCATCTTTCCAGTTTCCCTCATTGAGGATTTTTATTGTTACGTTTGTTTTGTTGCCCGGTGTCAGTTGGCATTCCTCGGGTATATATGCTGAAAACTTATAGTATTTAACAAAAAAATTCTGTGATAAAATGTTGTCTGATTCATTATTTTCAATGATCCTGTTCTCAGGATCCAATACGAATGTAATATTCTGCGCACCTTTAGGTGCGCTTATTTGTAGCGATATTTCACTAGTTTTTTCAAAGGAAATTTCTCCCCTTAGAACTATTGTTTCGTTGTCTTTTAGTATATATTGCACGCTGATGTTGGTATTTGTATCAGAGCTTACCTTTGCCGTTATGTTAAGTATGTTCCCGTGGTTCTCCTGTAGGATCTGTAATGACTCTGCTCTGAGATTTATAAATCTTCCAAACCTTCCAAAAATGTAATTTTTAGATCCGACATGTTGGCTCCAGAATACACCCAATTGACCATTGCCTGCAGCTATGGATGGGGTATCAGATACGTATTTTACATCACTTATATTTTCTACCATCTTTTTACTGCTTCCACTTGCTGAGTAAGCATTGAACTTAATGGTTCCATTATCGTTCCAAACAAGCAACATTGCGCCATGGTATACCTGAATATATGGTTCTGTGGAGCTTTTACCATCCAGACTAGTTAAGTTTGTATCGTCAATTATAGTAATTCCGCTATCGTTCAGTTGGGTGTACATAATTTCATAGGTTTTATTTTCCCTAGAGCATGAAAATACCAGGTGGAGAGAATAATCATAGCTCATGCTCATGGTTGTATTTGGTGAAACCACACTTATCCTTCTTAGAGGTGTTCTGAAGTAACCGCAGCAATCCAATCCTCTGTACATTATGCTGTATCCTGGCGAAGGATTATCATCAATCCATGTTATCTCTATTTTGTTGTCAGGTGTGCTTATAATTTTTGGTTTCGTGGAGTTGGTTTTATCTCTTGATATGTTGATGGGTGAGAACACTTTTTTTCCAGATATATCCAGCTTATCGTAGAATACATCCCAGTTAGTTCCAGTCCACTGTTGCCAGACAACATGTAAGAATCCATCTTTATCCATCGTTACATCTGGATTGGTACAATTATTGGTGGTTTCAGTTATCACCATTGGTGGAATTTCTATGCTGATATTTTTATTACTGTAGTGAAGCCTCGCATAATAAATTGACCAATGGTTATCAATGTATCTGTTCCAGAATACGAAAATCATATTTCCTTTTGATATTATCTTGGGATTTGCATCCTTTCCAGGGTATGTGGTAATTCTTGAGTCGTTTACCAGTTTGAATCCTGAAGGGGTAACTTTTGCGTAATAAATATCCCAGTTTCCATTTCTGAAATCCTGCCATACCAAATCATAATTTCCAGAATTTTCGTACACTGCAGGTTTTTTGGAGTTTTCAGCCCATGTGATTTGTACGGGATCCGTCCAGAGTATTCCACCGTTGTAGACTGACCCTCTATTTTTTAGGGTATTTATCTTATGTGGATTGATGATATTATGTGGCGTTGATGACTCTACAAGTATAAATGCAATAACCATAATTATAACTACATTTGCAATTTTCATTGTATTCACCCCTCAACAATTTTTCCTTCCAGATCGTATGTTTTGCCGTCAGCATTCAATGTAATAAACATTTCATTTTTTTCAAAATTGAGTACAGCATTAAAATTGTCAATTTTTGAAATGTACTTGGTTCTTTTTCCGTTTTTCTTTTCAATTAATATCCCCATCTCAAGAAGGTTTTTCACTCTACGATAACATACTGACAGTGGAATACCGAACTCTTTACTTATTTCCCTTATTCCCATAGGCTGTTTCATAGTTCCAAGTATTATTTTTGATGAATAGTGGTCCAGAAATGCACTAAGCAAATCCTGAGGGTGAGGTTCCATGCTTGATAATTAGCTCAGGGTCGTTTATTAATTTTTCGTCTATGTTTTATATTTTTATTTCCTATTTTTGTTTTCAACTGCAATAATATTTTGAATTTTTCAGGGTATTTAATCTCCTCTTATTATCTCATTAGAAAACTGAGGCGAAATTTTTTTAAATCGCCAGATGGAATGGGTGTATATGCAGGGCTTGAATGATAAGGCAGCTATTGGTATGGTGCTGATGGACGAATACAACCTAAAAATACTTGCAGCCACAGCTTTAAAACCGATGTCTGTAAGAGAAATTGCCTATCGTTTTGACATTCCCCTTGCAAGTGCATATAGAAAGATAAAGGAGTTAGAGGGCTTTGGATTGATAAAAGTTGAGGAAACACGACTTACAAGGGACGGTAAACGTTACAAACTTTACAGATCTCAGGTGGAGAATTTTGAGGTCAGTTATCACAAAGGCACACTTAAGATAAAGTTGCATATAAAATGGAAAGAGCCAGAAGTTATAGAGAAGAGCATTCTTTCTCAGGAGGCATCCCTTTAATCTTTCAGTGATTCTATAAGGTGCCTGGCAGTTAGTCTCACGCTTTCCTCACTGGCATATCTTGGTTTCCAACCATATCCTTTTATTTTCTCAATGGAAAGAAGCATTTTTGGCACATCACCTTTCCATCCTCTATTTCCCCCTGTGAAATGATACTCCACATTCTCAAGTTTCATTTCCTCAGTTACTATGTCAGCGATTTTTTTAACATTTATCCAGTCCTCGCTTCCAATGTTGAATATCTCCACCTGATCTTTTCTGTGTTTGTACCCATGAATTATTGCTTCTACGCAATCCTCTATGTACAGGTAAGACTTTGTCTGGGATCCGTCTCCCAGGATCTCAAGATGTTTTGGATCCTTTTTTAATTTCTTTATGAAATCGTATATGACCCCATGGGTGCTTCTTGGCCCTACAATATTTGCAAAGCGATATATGACTGCGCGCATATCAAATGTATGGGCATAGGCAGTAATGTAGGCTTCCGCTCCAAGTTTTGATGCTCCATACAAAGATATTGGGATCAGTGGTCCGTAATTTTCAGGGGTAGGGATGATTTTTGCCTCACCATAAACAGTTGATGTTGAGGTAAATACAATATCTTTAACATCGTTTATTCTCATAGATTCCAGCACATTATATGTTGCATTTACATTTTGTTCCATGTGGATTTTTGTATTCTTTGCTCCAAGTCTTACATCTGGGT
>JALSPD010000111.1 GCA_026986135.1 DHVE2 group archaeon | reverse complement strand
GGTTTTTTTGACTCATGCGCATCTTGACCATAGCGGCATGCTGCCAAAGATTTCAAGCAGATATGATGCAAACATATATATGACCGAAGTGACCATGGCTGTGCTGCCCCTGCTCCTCAACGACACCATAAAGGTGGCCACCATTGAGGGTTTTCCAGTTCCATACACACGGGAAGAGGTGGAGAATCTAATGGAGAGCATAGTGCCCATCGGGTACGGGGAAAAAATTGAAATGGGTGAGATTGATATAGTGGCGCATAGTGCGGGCCATATACCTGGAAGTGCCATGTATGAAATCATCGGTGAAAAAAGAATTCTTTTCACCGGAGACCTTCAGACGGTGAACACGCATCTTGTGTGGGGAGCAAAGCCCGTGAAGACGGATATACTCATCATGGAGAGCACCTACGCTGGCAGAGAGCATCCTCCGAGGGAAGAGGTGGAGAAGGAGTTCAAAGAGAAGATTGAGGAGGTTGTTGGAAGGGGGGGCAAGGCAATTGTTCCAGCTTTTGCAGTTGGACGCACCCAGGAGATAATGCTCATACTTGAGAAGATGGATCTGGATATATGGCTAGATGGTATGGGGAGGTTTGTCAATTCCATCTATATGCGATATCCAAAATACCTGCGCTCTGCAAAGAAGCTTAAGCGGGCAAGGAAAAAAATAAACGCAGTGAGGAAAAAGAGAGACAGAAAGAAGGCACTGGAAGGGGATGTGATAATTACCACCGGGGGCATGCTTGAGGGTGGCCCCGTGCTGCACTACATAAACCATCTCAAAAACGATCCAAAAAGTGCAGTCCTTCTAACTGGCTATCAGGTTGAGGGCACCAATGGGCGCCTTCTCATGGATGAAGGAATACTTGATCTCTACGGTATAAAAGAGAAAATTGACATGGAGATTGCATTCTTTGATTTCTCCGCCCATGCGGGGCACACTGAGCTTCTTGAATTCGCTGAGAAGTGCGACCCAGAGAAGATAATACTCATGCACGGGGATAATCGTGAAGCCCTGGCAAAAGATCTCAAATCCATGGATTTTGAGGTGATAATTCCTAAGAACCAGGAGGATTTTTCACTGTAATTTTTACTCTGCCTTTCTTCTAACTGTTATGGGTATAACCCCCTTTTCAAACTCGTACATTGCAATGTCCAGAGGGTCATACATATCCTCAGGAACATGAATTAAGATGGGAGCGCCTAATGCAATTTGCAACGCGCGGGCGCCGATTATCCTTGCCTTTTCAAATCTGGTGTATTCCATAAAATCACCGGCAGGTGGGTTTAAAGGTTGTCCATATATAAATTTTTCTGAGAGGGAAAGCTGAAGCATCTGTGCGAACAATCTTTTTGGGCGAAATAGTTATATTCTCATTCTGTTATCCCCCTCGCAGTGATTGTCCATGGCTGAGCTTTTGGAGGACCTGGAGAAGAGATACGAGAAGCGAAAGAAGGAGATGGAGCTTCACAGAATGCTGAGAGATAAGCACAACAGAGAGGCAAGGGAATGGGCTAACAAGAGAGATGAGCTCAACGCAAAGGTTAGAGAGCTGGTAGCAGAAGCGAAGGAGCATCGCGCAAAGAGAGATGAGCTCAACGCAAAGGTCAAGGAGTTGAAGGAAAAGAGGAAGGAGTGGAATGAAAAGGTACAGGAATTAACAGCGAAGCTCCGAGAGGCGAGAAAACGTTTGATGCCACGCAAGGACATGCCAAATATAGCAAAATTAAAGAAGAAACTTAAGGAGCTGGAGTTCAAGCAGCAGACCACAGTGTTACCTCCAGACAAGGAGAGGGAACTTGTAGAAATAATTGATTCACTCTACAAAAAGATTGCAGAATACGAGAAAATGCTGGACGAGGAAATGAAGAAAAACGAAGAACTTAATAAGATACGGGAGGAGTTGAACAAAGCGCGGGAGGAGGCTGAAAAGTATCACAAAGAAATAGAAGAGACGGTAAGAACTGCACAGGAGCATCATAACAAGATGGTTGAATTATTTGAAAAGGCGGATGAATTGAGAAAAGAAGCGGATGAGGCTCACCAGAATTACTTAGAAAACAAGAAAATTGCAGATAAAGAGCATGAAGAATTCGTTGCTGCAGCAAAGGATGTGCGTGACTTTGAAAAGATTATAACAGGACTCAAACAAAAGATGGCAACAAGCAAGAAAAAGAAAGAGAAAGTTGAGGTGAAGAAGAAGGCAGAAGAAATATACGAGAAATTCAAGCGTGGAGAGCCTCTTACCACAGAGGATATTTTGATCTTGCAGAAAGCAGGGTTGCTATGAAAATACATGCAATAGCATCGGATTCCCTGGGAGTCCGATCTCTTTCTGTTTTTATTGAATCAACGATAAATATTTTTATAGATCCTTCGGCTGCGTTGGGTCCCAGGAGGTACGGACTGCCTCCCAGGGATATCGAATATGCCACCCTCAAAAAATATAAAGACATTATCAGAAACCTTTCAAACCACACGGATGTTTTTGTTATTTCCCATTATCACTATGATCACTACGACCCCAACGAAAACTTTTATGCCGGCAAAAAAATTTTTGCAAAACACTGGAAGGAGAAGATCAACTATAGCCAGAGGAAAAGGGCGATGCATTTTCACGAGAGATTCTCAAAAATATCCGATATTGAGTATGCTGACGGAAAAAAATACGAGGTGGATGGTGTAGAGATATCATTTTCTCCTCCATTTCCTCATGGTAATGAGAAAACTCCCCTGGGCTTTGTTATTATGACAACAGTTGATGATGGAACCGAGAGAGTACTTCATGCCTCAGATGTTGGAGGTCCTATTGTAGAATCCGCAGCTGAGTATATTCTGTCCCAAAACCCAGATGTGGCAATCATTGATGGTCCACCTACATACTTTCTTGGATACAGATTTTCAGAGGAAGATCTTAAAAGAAGCGTTAAGAATCTTTTAAAACTTGCAGATTCCATACCCAAGATAATTCTTGATCATCATCTCTTAAGGGATCTAAAATATAGAGAGAGACTTAGAGAGGTCTATGAGTACGATAATGTGATTACATTTGCAGAGTTCAGTGGTGAAAAGATTAATATGCTTGAAGCACACAGGAGGGATCTATAGATGAAAAATCTTGTACTTACTTCCCAGGATGATATTGCATCCCTAAACATCCGCGAAAAATTGCTCTCGCTGGAAAAATGGAAAAAAATAGGTAATTTTAATGGGTTTCCAGTGTATGAAAACGAAAGGTTTTATGTCGTTCATATAAAGGGCCCTAAAATCTATGCAGAAAATGTTGATAGAGATATAGAGAGCAAACTTAAAATAAAATTTAACACCATTATAGTTGCCTCAAAGCATAAAAGTGCATCCAATATGAAAAGTCTTACGGTGCATCCCATTGGAAACTGGGGCATTGCAGAGGCGGGAGGGAAATCGCATTGTGTTGTTCCAACGAATCCTCATTTGATGACAGAAAGTTTGAGGATTTTGAAGAAATATAGGTATGATGATTACAATGTGTCATTTGAGGCAACCCATCATGGGCCATATCTTGAAAAACCCACTTTCTTTATAGAAATAGGATCCACAGAGGAAGAATGGAGAGACGATAAAGCTGGAGAGGTAATAGCAAAAACAATTCTTGAAACTGTTGAAAGGAGAAATGTACCCATACTTGGTTTTGGTGGGGGGCATTATATGCCCAGAATTACTGATATCGCATTGAAATATAGAGTGTCCGTGGGGCATATGATTCCGAAATATGCTGTTGATGTGATTGATGAGGGCATAATAAAAAGAGCATGTGAAAAAAGTGGATGCAAGGGTGCCTATATTCATAGAAAAGGTCTTAAGGGTCCGGAAAGGGCAAAAGTTAGAGAAATACTTGAAAAATTGAATATAAAAATCTACGACAGTAAAGAGTTTGTGGAATTATGATGTAATCTTTTTAAACCATTCTTTATCTTTATATTTCTCCAGGAAGGGATCATTTCTCGCCATGTCTTTAAGTTCTGGGGCAAATTTGGTTGCCATCATCAGAAAGTTCCTTACACTCATTTCAACGCCCTTTATGCTCATTATCCTGGCTTTCAAATACATGGCCATTCCGTTCTTCATATTCTTTTTGAGTATATCATTTAAAAGAGCCTCTGCCTCCTCCATTTCCCCCATCTCTATGAGGAGCTTCGCTTTTTCAATTTTATACTCTTCCTTCTCATTCTTTGAAATCAGTGTGTTTATGAATGTTAGTGCTTCTTCCTTCTTATCATATTTTATAAGGGCGTGATAAATAAACTCCAGGACTTCGGTATCTGAATCCAGGAGTTTATCCAGATTCTCTTCCGAGAGATTCTTAAGAATTTCAGAGGCCTCTTCCATTTTTCCCTCTTTATATAATTTCAAAAACACCTCATATGGCGGTATCTCTTGGGATTTTTCTTCAAAGGATTCTGATGTTAGCTCCACCTTGGCAACCTCAGAGCTCCCCTCTTCACTCTGTGAAACCTCATAACTCTTAATTGCAGGAGACTCTTCACTTTCAGAGGCCATTTCCCCTACCTGAGATTGCAAACTGGCTGATTCTTCATCTGTAGAAATTTCATTTTTCCCAGCGACATCTCCCTCAATCTGCATACTTCCCTCTTCCTCAAAACCGATTTCAGGGGCTTCTCCAAGAGAGATATCCTCAAACAACTCACTTACTTCAATTGATTCCACTTCCTGTGGGGTCTCTTCGTGAGGCTCTGTGGGGATCAATTCATCGTACAGCATCTGAATATCCGGATCATCCGGATGCATCTCCTTTAATTTTTTCACTATTTCTTTTGCATCCTCAAGTTTCTCCTCACGTAGCAGGATCCTGGCTTTGTTCATAAGAAGATCCTTGTTTTCAGGATCAAGCTGTAATCCACGCTCAAGATACTCTTTATCTCCTGTGATTGACACTATTTTGTTGTACGCCTTCACAAGATCCTCTTTTTTACCCTTAGATTCCAGCACCTGTATGTATCTTTCAAGAATGTCAATATTTTCGGGCTGGATCTTCAGTACCTTTTGAAGAGCATCCTCGTTATTTGGATCAACTTTCAAAGCTTTCTGATATGCTGCAAGGGCTTTATCGTATTGCCCCTGTATACGGTATGCGTCTCCTAAAAGGAGATGTACTTCAACATCATCCGGTTTAAGTTTTGCTGCTTCACGAAGGCATACCAGGGCATAAGGAACCTGTGTGTTTCTTTGAAGAAGGTCCTTTCCGATATCCATCCATGCCCTGAAATTATGAGGATCTATGGTTTTTGCTTTTTCAAGAATTTTTATTGCAACATCATAATCTTTTAAATTTATCATCTCCTCCCCGGCTGCTGTAATGAGTTCTGAAAGTTTCTTTTTATCCTCATCCGATAATTTCATAATCTTATCTAGATCCTCCGTTATCCACCTGAGCAATTTTCTAAATTCCATTATCGCACGATCAGAATCTCCTCTCTTCAAGGCGTCATACGCCTCATGCACCAATTTTTCGTAATTTTTTAATATCCCGCTTCCCTTGCCACCTTTTTTCTTACCAAAGAGAGGCACCACAACCACCTGCTAAATGTATAATATGCATATATCTTATAAACCCTTCGCTTACATTCCTCGCATAGATCATCAGGATATATGCCTTATACGGTTGATTTTTATGCATTATCTAATCATGTCTTAAAACACCATTCGTACAGATCTTCAAACAGTATCGGTGCCACCTCGTATACTAGGTTAAGCATTTCTCTAGCGAGATTTCTTATCTCCCACTGCGCACTTGGATCACAGCGAAGCCTTATAAAATGCCTCAGTTCTCTGGCATTCATGGTAATGACGATTTTTGTCTCCACTGATTGAGGAAGTATAAAACGAGCATCCTCTTTTCTTATACCGCCTTCCACCATCCTTCTGTAAAGATCTGAAGCCCTATTGAGTAGCTCTACATACTCATCATAGAATTCACTTTCTTTTATGGCTTCTGGAACAATAAATGTTGGATTTCTCAGTTTCACATACCTTTGAGATTGCTGCGTATAACTGGCAAGACGATGGCGAACAAGCTGATGCGTACATATACGAGAGATCCCTTCTACCCTGAAAGTAAAACATGCATGCTCAAACACACTTTCATGTCCAAGCTTTTTTAGAAGGTTTATCAGATGTTTTACCCTGTTATCATCCAGTTCTTTAAAATGGGGAGCATGTGAAATCGCACCGCTCTCTGCCACAAGTTTATCAACAGATCCCTCATTGGGGAGTGAGTAGGCTATGAGTTCAACTTTCATGCATGATGATCCTTCACAGAGTCTCATACTTCATTAATGCAATCCAGCATATAAACAATTTCACCCCTAAAATTAAATCACAGTTTTCTTATACCTTCCATATGCAAGCAGAGCCAGAATGCATACCATGCATCCAGAGGCAGATAATAAAGGCATGTAGATTTTCTAATGTTAATAATGAAAGCATAGATCTCATTTTAAGACAAGTTATGAGCTCTCTGCTTAGTATGAGCTGGAATAAGACACCTCCAGAAATAGCACATGTAGCCCATAGCATCTTGAGATCACATATTGGTGGAGATCCATATGCGGAAATTAAAAAGAAAAGTAATGATGAAGCTCTTAAGCTATATTATGAAGTTAGAAAGATAGTTGAAGAATCCAAGGATCCTCTTAAAACTGCTATAAAAATAGCAATTGGTGGTAACATCATTGATTTTGGAGCCATGGTGGAATTTGATATCAGAGAAACACTGAAAAATGCAATTAAAAGTGATGTTGACGAAAGTGTGTACAGGAGTTTTCTCCAAGATTTAAAGAATTCAAAAACAATTCTTTATTTTTTTGACAATGCTGGAGAAATAGTATTTGATAAACTCCTCATTGAAATTTTATTTGAATATGGTGAGTACTACATAAGTGGGGTAGTAAAAGGAGGTCCGATAATAAATGATGCAACTGAAGAGGACTTGAATTATGTGGGATTGAATAAATACATAGACACGATATATTATCTCTCAAATGGCGAGGTGGGTTATGAACGAAACAGTCCAGAGGTGGGAAAATGGATAGCGAATCATGATTTGACGATATCAAAGGGCCAAGGCAACTATGAGGGTCTTAGTGAATGGGCTGGGATTTACTATTTGCTTATGGTAAAATGTCCAGTTGTAGCAAAGTCTATAGGTGCAAATGTTGGGGATTTGATTTTCTTCTATAAATGAAATATGGTAATACTTCATAGTGTTTTTCTACATGAAAGTGTTACAAATGTATTTTGATTTTTTCTAAATGGGCTTTATTGTTAGTTTAAAACTTAATTTTTTGAAAATGTTACTTGTAACATTGAATTTGTGTAACATGGACCAAAAAGAAAATCAAAACGAAATTTTTATATGGGTTTTTGTAAAAGGACGAATAAAGTTGTAAGGTTATATGAAGGTGATGAAATATGTTTGGTAAAATAAAAACAAGTACTAAACTAATGGTGGTGACTGCTATAACACTAGTCCTGATACTGGGTGGGTTATATATTGGAATACATAATCAAAATGAAAATGGAGGATATATACGGCTAAAAAAGGCAGAATTCATACCAACCAAAGGTTTGCCAGCAATACCAGAAGATTTGCGTGCAAAATCAAATAACAACCTCTTTATAGTTCAATTTTCAGGACCTGTTGGAGATAGGGACGTTAATTCTATAGAAAATCTTGGTTTTTCCATTGTGGGGTATATTCCGGATCATGCCTATCTGGTAACTGGAAAGAGAAGTATGATAAGTACCCTTAGCAAACTAAGCTATGTCTCTTGGGTGGGGGATTATCATCCGTATTTCAAAATAAGCCCAGAAATAAATGATAAGAATAAGATGTATATGGTGAAAATCCTTCTTGCCTCCTCTGATACTGTAAAAGCAACTTTTGAATATATAAAGAATCATTACAATACCTTTGGTGCAGGATACAACCCCTATACAGGTGAGTATTCTGTTATAGGTAAGTTGAGTTATTCGGAAATAAAAGAAATAGCCAAAATGAGAGATGTTTACTGGATAGAGCCATGGGTAAATATGGAAATATTTGATGAAACTGCTTCAGAAATTATTGGGGGTTATTGGAGTAAAAATAATCCATGGGGTGGACCTGGAAGTTATATTAACTCCCTTGGGTGGAATGGCTCTGGTATAGTTGTAAGTATTGTTGACACAGGACTTGCGGATGGTAACTTGCCTGTTGATCATCCAGATTTTCAGAATCGGGTAATAGGTGGCTTTGATTACACAAACTCTGGATCATGGGAAGATGACCATGGCCATGGAACCCATGTTGCAGGTATTGTTGCTGCTGATGGATCAAGGGGCACTGGTGAGAAATACCCTGCTGCTCCGTATTATGTTGGTATGGGGGTTGCGCCTAATGCAAAACTTTATGTTCAGAGAATCTTTGGAAGCAGTGGGGGTTTTGCGTTCAGTAATGATACATACATGTTTTGGATGGGTGAACATGCGTACGCTAATGGAGTATATATTTCCCAGAATTCATGGGGGGCGGCCGTTAGTGGTGCATATACAACAGATGCATCCAACTACGATCGTCTTGTAAGAGATTCCTCCTATAAAACACCTGGTGAACAACCTATAATATATGTTTTTGCGGCTGGAAATGAAGGCCCAGGCGCAAAAACCGTGGGTTCTCCGGGTACTGCTAAAAATGTTATCACAGTTGGTGCAACTGAGGATTACTGGGCAAATCCTACAAACTACGGATATCAGGGAAGGGACTACTATGCGGACAACCCTGATGAAATGGCTGATTTCTCATCAAGAGGTCCAACTGAGGACAACAGAATAAAGCCAGATATAGTTGCACCTGGAAGGGCAATACTTTCTACAAGGAGCTCTAAAGCATCAAGCACTCTTTGGGGAGAATATGACTCATATTACCTGTGGTGCGACGGGACATCTCAAGCAACCCCGCAGGTTTCCGGGGCTGTTGCAGATATTGTGCAGTGGTATCAGGCAAAATTTGGAGTTAGACCCAGTCCAGCAATGGCAAAAGCATTTTTAATAAATAGCGCGGTAGATATTCAGGGGGGTCCAAATGGGGGTAGCGATCCTATACCCAACTTTGAGGAAGGCTGGGGTAGGATATACCTTCCAACTTTGATGGATCCGGACACGAATGTGATATACGAAGATCAAAAAACACCCCTGAAGACAGGAGAAACCTATGAAATCTCTGTTACTGTGGATGATACCAATAAACCTCTTAAGATAACCCTGGTATGGAGTGATGCTCCAGGTTCTGCGAATGCTAATCCTGCATTAGTTAATGATCTTAATTTGAAAGTAGTTGCACCTGATGGATCGGTTTACTACGGAAACGCGTTTAAGGATGGATGGAGCATACCGAATGCCCCTGCGGGCAACTCTAATATAGGAGTGAAGTGGGATACAAATAATGATAACTTTGACGATAGAAACAATGTGGAAAATGTATTTATCAAACCATCTGATTTAAAAAGCGGAACATACAGGGTGATTATAAGTGGATACAATGTGGCTCAGGATGTGGTCAAAACTACGGGTGATATTGATCAGGATTTTGCATTGATAATATACAACGCTAAGAGAAGTTCAAGCAATGGCAATCCTCCGGATGCCCCGTTTAATCTTCAGGCAAGTGCGGGAGATGGGTATGTGAAACTTACTTGGAGTGCTCCTTCCAACAATGGAGGTAGTGCGATAACGCAGTACAGGATATACAGGGGCACGACATCAGGTGGAGAGACATACATTAAAACAGTGGATGGTACCGTTCTTTCCTATACTGACAGTGGTTTAACAAATGGTGTTACATATTATTATTACGTTACCGCGGTTAATGCGTATGGTGAAGGCCCCCATAGCAATGAGGTAAGTGCAACACCACACTCAAACGCTCCTATGCCCCCACTCAACCTGGCAGCAAGTGCGGGAGATGGGTATGTAAAACTTACTTGGAGTGCTCCTTCCAACAATGGAGGCAGTGTGATAACGCAGTACAGGATATACAGGGGCACGACATCAGGTGGAGAGACGTTCCTAGCGTCGGTATCAGGCTCAACGTACAGTTATACGGATACCGGAGTTAGCAATGGAGTTACGTATTACTACTACGTGACCGCTGTGAATTCCTACGGTGAGAGTGATAAGAGCAATGAGGTTAGTGCGACGCCGCAGGGATCC
>JALSPD010000110.1 GCA_026986135.1 DHVE2 group archaeon | reverse complement strand
CTATTTGGCATGGATGTTCAAGATCATCAAGGGCATTGATCACAGGAACGGTTGCATTTTCTGCAAGTTCAACCACCATCTCATGCTTATATGCTCGGTACACTATGGCGTCCACATACCTTGATAGTACCTTCGCGGTATCAGCTATTGTTTCCCCACGGCCAAGTTGCATATCCCTTGGGGAGAGATAGAGGGCATGGCCTCCAAGCTGTGTCATCGCTACTTCAAAACTCACCCTTGTTCTTGTACTGGGCTTTTCAAATATCATTGCCAGACTGCGATTCTTTAGAACTTGCTGCATCTCCCTCTCGCCCATCTGCTGCCTTCTCTTCATCTCCAGTGCAAGGTCAATGATCTCAGGCAATTCATCTTTTATGTCCACTATGGAGATAAGGTCCTTTTTCATGGGTGTTTCACCTCACGGGCTAAATTCACAATGGCATATATAAACTTATACCCGATTTGTGATCCTGGAGAACGGGATAGATCCGTATTCATTAAGGGTATAGTCATTTTCTCATTATGTAACCATGCACCAAAATGTCCAGAAAGTTCACACTTTAAATAATGCAAATCTTTATTTTGTGGAAGATCATGGACATCACAATGGAGGAACATAGATGTGTTATCTGCGGCAAGATTTTGCACGATCCTCTTGCAATCTACTGCTCGGAGTGCGAGTATGAGCTCAAGAGAGCAAGGCTGAGTGATGAGGAGTCTCTGGAGGAGTGGCTTGAACGCATGAAGGAGGCAAATCCCTACTATCACTCCGAAGTGGACCATACCAGGGTAAAAAGCCTTGACAACTGGTTTTAACTTACCAACTTTTTCTGACCATTTTTGTGGTTATTTTAAATGTTCAAAAGAAAAACCTAAATATCCTCTCTGACCATGCCCGTTTATGCCTCAGGAACTGAAAAGGGAACTGGGACTTCGGGAAGTGGTTGCCACCGTGATGACATCCGTAATAGGAGGAGGTTTGTTCCTGACCACGGTGCAGATTCAAAACAAGGTGTATGTGGGTTCAAATGTTATATTCGCATATATCATAGCGGCTATCCCCGCTTTATTCATAGCGTTGAGTTATGCAGTGCTCTCCTCCACCATTCCCGGCTCTGGAGGGGATTACCTGTACATCTCAAGAATTCTTGATCCGTATCTTGGCTTCATAACCACCTGGGTGCGCTGGTTTGGCATGGTGGCTGGGATTGCCGCAATTGCAATCGGTGATTTACAGCTCATAAACAACATGTTCAACGCAACGGGATGGACTTCGGCAGTTAATTTTGTGAATGAGTATCAAACGGCGATTGCGGTGGGCATTGTACTTCTTTTCTTGAGTATAAATTATCTGGGGGTAAAGATCTATGGCTGGGTTCAGGATGCAATGTTCGTAATCCTTCTTTCGGGAATATTACTTTTTATAATTCTTGGCATGCCCCACATAAATATTCACACATTGCAGGAGTCTGCCAGAGGTAATGCAATGGATATTTTTCGCGCCGCATCTATAATATTTTTCAGCTACATAGGCTTTGCAGCAATAGCAGACGCTGGTGGAGAGGTGAAGGAGCCAAAGAAGAACCTTCCACGTGGTATCGTTATCTCGGTGCTTTCAATCTCGGCAATTTACATCCTTGTGACCCTCGTAACCTACGGCTCCACCGATCTGAGCACTGTAGTTCATGAGGGAAATGTACCTGCAATAGCCATGCTCTTCCTCCCGTCCATGGTAGGCCTCTACATCTCATTCACCGCCTTCATAGCCCTCGTATCCGATATAAATCCCTCAATACTCGCCACATCACGCCTTACCTTTGCATGGGCAAAGGACTCTGTTGTCCCTAAAAAACTGAGCGAGTTGAGCAGGTACCATACCCCGAAATGGACCCTGCTTATGAATGCTGGAATTGCAATTTTTATAATACTTGCATTCAAAGAGTTCATTGAAGCCATAGATATAACAACCATAGCAATACTGCTAACCTATGCCATGGTGGCCATCACCGTTTTTGTTCTTCCAATTAAGAGACCTGACCTCTGGGAAAAGGCAGAGGTGAAATATCGTGGTACATGGCTCATCGCTCTGGGAGGATTCACATCCACATTCCTGCTCCTGGGGTTGATAATACAGACCTCAATAACGCAGTTCATAGTGGTGGTGCTCTGGGTTGCAGTGGGCTCGGTGATTTACTATCTTACCCTAACAAAACATCAGCTGCACTGGCGCATTGCGAGGGAAGCAAGAAAAGGATTGGAGAATCTGGAAAAAGAAATAATAGGCAGGTTTAAAAAATAATCACTCCTCTTCAAATAGTTTTTCTTTTTCTTCCCTGGTGAGATTCACCTGGGGTGGTTTTTCCTCGCCCTTCTTATTTTCATTGTCATTAATGTTCTTTGTCTCTTCAGCGATTTCCTCGTAGCTTGGTATTGGTCCCAGAATCTCTTCGGCTTTTCCGACTCTCTTCTCAATTTCCTCGTAGTTCACATCTTCGCCCTTCTCCATTTCCTC
>JALSPD010000109.1 GCA_026986135.1 DHVE2 group archaeon | reverse complement strand
TGAACAAATGCTATTTTTTTACCTTCTGCTCCGAGCCTGGGCTCTTCATCAATAAGCCTGTATCCCATCTCTTTTAAAGCTTTCAGAGATTTTTCAATGTTTTCCACCTCAACGGCAAGATGATGTAACCCTTCGCCCCTTTTCTCTAAAAACTTATTGATTGGAGAATCATCTTTAATTGGCTCTAGAACCTCTATTCTAGCATTGCCAAGATGGATTATACCAACCCTTACTCCCTGCTCATCCACATTCTCATATTCCACTTCAAACCCCATATCCTTCCATATTTTCACGCCCTCTTCCAAATTTTTAACCGCTATTGCAACATGATCAATCTTCTTTATCATTGCAGAGCACCTCCTTTTTAAAGATTTCATAAAGATTCTCTACTGCACTATAATAATCACACTGGCATTCTGCCACCTTCTTCACATAGGCATCAAAGGACTCGTTTCCATTGAGGAATTCAATTGCAAGATCATCCACATGGTCCAGAAACATAGTTCTAAGCAATCCCCTTATCTTATCAACATACATTGGATTCTCCATACTCAAGTGCTCCTCAATCTTATCAAGAAGTGGTATCACAGTAGCCCTGTTATACCCTATTGTTCTCACTATTGGTGGCTTCCACCCATTTCTGGGTTCCACGTTATCCCTCAAATAAGCCTCCGTAAGATCCGCTCCGTTTATATCACACTTGTTAATGACATATATATCCGCACTCTCAATTATCCCTGCCTTCATCATCTGTATGTCGTCACCCATATTTGGCATGAGAACCAGCACAGTGGTATGGCAGATGTACGATACCTCCACTGCAATCTGCCCCGTGCCCACGGTTTCCACAATTATGTAATTCATTCCTGCAAGGGCGAGAATCTTGAGAATATCCTTAACAGACCTCGATATGCCCTCCGGATTATCTGCACAACTTATGCTTCTAATGAAGACATTTGGGTTTGTTGCATGTCTCTGCATTCTTATTCTGTCGCCCAGTATCGCTCCACCGGTGTAGGGAGATCTTGGATCAACAAGGATCACTCCAACCTTCTTACCCCTTTCAACCAGGAGGGAAATAACATGATCTATTAATGTGCTCTTTCCCACTCCCGGAGGACCTGTGAAGCATATGATCTTACCCTTCACTGGACACCCATATATCTTTCCTATCACTTCCTTCCTAAAATCCACATCCTTCTCCATCATTGTTATTAATTTTGAAAGTGCAACTCTATCCCCAGACCTCACCCTTTCCAGAATCTCACTTACTTCACCCATTCTCCCACCTTCTCAACTATAAACTTAAGAGATGTACCGGGTCCAAAAACCTCTTTGATTCCCATCTTCTTCAGAGCATCCACGTCATCTGGAGGTATCGTACCACCACAAAAAACGGGGATATCCACACCCTTCTCTTTCATCAACTCAATAACACGCCTGAAAAGTTGAAGATGCGCACCGGATAGACAGCTTAAACCTATAAGATCAACATCTTCCTGTATTGCAGTGGCCACAACCTGCTCCGGACTCTGCCGGATTCCAGTGTAAATCACCTCATATCCTGCGTTCTTTAATGCCCTTGCAACCACCTTGGCTCCACGATCGTGACCGTCTAAGCCCACCTTTGCTATGAGAATTCTCTTTCCCATCGTTATACGATATTACAACATTGAATTTAAATTTTTCTTCATTTTATTTCTATAATTCGTTTTTATTTTGTTTTATTTTTTACTCCTAAATACGATACACAGATATGTGGAGAAAAATTTTAATAAGTTGCTTCATAAAACCCTGTACATGCTTTCGGTGAAAAATCTAAGAGTATACCGTGGAGACATGGAGATAATAAAAGGTATAAATATTGAGTTTAAAGATTCCGAGATTCATGTGATCCTTGGAATTAATGGTTCGGGAAAGAGCACGCTTGCAGGAGGAATCATGGGAATATACCCCACCACGGGAAAAATAGAATTGGATGGAAGAAGAATAGATCATATGGGCATCGCTGAGCGTGCCAAACTGGGCATAACACTCTGTTTTCAGGAGCCGGCAAGATTTGAGGGTATAATTATAAAGGACTACCTGCTGATCTCATCAAAAGAAAAAAGCCTAAATTCGTTGTTTTCCACCCTAAATCTCGTTGGACTTCCAATTGAGATCCTGAAAAAAAGAATGGACGATACCCTAAGCGGTGGTGAGAGAAAGAGAATAGAACTCGCATCAGTGTTACTTATGAAACCCAGAGTAGCAATACTTGATGAACCCGATAGTGGTATAGATATGCTTTCCTATGGAAAAATTGAAGAGGCGGTGTATACCCTGAAGAAAAATGGAGCAACGGTGATTCTGATAACTCATAACAAAGAACTTGTAAACCTGGGAGATATTGCCCATGTGCTCAGTAACGGAAAGATAATAAAATCCGGGGACCCCAAACTTGTGAAAAGATTTTTTGAAAATATGAACAGGGGTGATGAAAACGAATGTTCTTGATAATCTATCAAGATACGTCGGGATAACGG
>JALSPD010000108.1 GCA_026986135.1 DHVE2 group archaeon | reverse complement strand
TCCAAGCCAAATTGTAAAAATCTTAGCAAGAATATGTTCGGCTGAAGGGATTAAGTGTCACCGCGAAGCGCTCAAACACATAGCAGAGATGTCGGGTGGTGATCTCAGGGCGGCCATAAACGATCTCCAGGCAATAGCGGAAGGAAAAAAGATTTTAATGCCTGAGGATCTTAGGGCGTTAGGGCTTAGAGACGAAAAGAACGAGATATACGAAGCAACGGCAGTAACTTTGAGAAGTTTGAACTATAGACATGCAAGAGAAACCTCTAAAAACATAACTGAAACTCCAGATTTTCTGCTTTTATGGGTTGAAGAGAATATGCCGTACGAATACTTGAAATACGAGGATCTGGTTAACGGATACGAAATGCTATCCAGGGCAGATGTGTATCTGGGAAGAGTAATCAGAAGACAACACTACGCATTATGGAGTTACGCTCTTGATTTAATCGCTGGAGTAAGTGTTGCAAAAATGGAAAAATACAAACATCACCCAAGAGTACTTCAATTTCCCTCATGGCTTAAGGATATGAGCAGAAGTAAGCAGGCAAGAGCTACAAGGGAGAGAATCAGCACCAAGATTTCAAAGATATATCATACCTCACCCAAGCAGGTTAGAGAGGAAATACTGCCTGAATTCAGGGTCATATTTGATAGAGACCAGGAGCTAAGAAATCTTTACACAGAGATACTTCACCTAACATCAGAGGAAATAAACATGCTAACTGAAACACCTCATCAGGAAGCACCGAAAGAATCAAAAAAATCAAAACTTAAAAAGAAGGGTGAAGGTGGATCATCGTGATTATGCTTCCACTGCAACTTTCGTGGTTTCAAAAATGAAATCCTCGTTCAGGAGTGTGTCTATTTCATCAATGAGCGCATCAATTTCCTCAATTATTCTATTTATTTCCGCTTCTTTTTTCTCCCAATCATTCATTTTCATCACTCCTTCAGACATTTTGTCTGACAATTGTATGATATAACGCCGACATATATAAGGTTTTCGCCGAAAATTACCATTATAATGATTCGGATGTCTCAATAATATCGGATATAATTTTAATTACCTCCTTGAGGGATGAAATCACATAATCACCATCACCCTTTCCAATACGAACTGTTATACACCCAGCTAATTTTCCCGCTTCAATATCGTAATCATAGTCTCCAACCATTATGGTTGACGAGGGTGTGGAAGAAAATCTTCCCATCAGATAAAAAATGGCATCTGGAGCGGGTTTTGGCGGAAAGCCATCGTCACGAGTGATAAGTGCATCAATTCGTCCAGCATAATCTCCAAGAGCAATCAATGCCGCCTTTCTTGAGTTTCTCGTAAGAACTGCAACATTTATACCGTTATCTCTCAAAAATTTGAGGATTTCTTCAAACACTGGATCCACATATGCGCTTTTTGCCCTATTTATCTCTTCATGCTCAAGTATCGGCAGATAGTCGGGATAATTATCCCTTATAAACTCATAAAGATGAGCTGGATTTTCCCTGGATCCAACGGCAGATAGGACCTTTTCACGGATTTCACTAAAAGGTATTGTATTTTTAACTATTGTTTCATCAAGATCAAATATAACAAGGCGTATATTAGCCATCCTCAATCACGCCTTGCAAGATTGTAATAATACATCATCTTGCAAGAATGCTCAACCATGCTGGCTACCACATATGCTTCTTCAAGAATTGCACCTCTGGCAAAGACACCGTGCGAATAAACAACTGCTGCCTTTCTTTGCTGAAGTGCCATAGCAAGATTTTTAGCAAGCTTTTCAGTCCCTATGCCACCCTCAACAATAGGAATGTCATGGAGGAAATATGAGCCTTCACTGTCAATGGGTGTTATCCTGTCAAGTCCCATCTCACGATGAAGAAGGGATTCAACCACTGCAAACGGAGAATGATCATGTATAATTGCAAGCGCAGAAGTATTCTTGTATATCTCCCTGTGGGCAGTAACCTCAGAAGAGGCAATCAAATCCAGAGACGAAGGGTTGTATATTGACACCTTAACCACATCATCTTTTGTAATTTCATCCAGCATTGAGCCGGATCTAGTTATATACATATAATCACCCACCCTAACGCTTATGTTACCAAAATGAGAACCTACCAATCCCTGCTCAACCAGTTTGCGTCCAAATTTTGATATCTCACGCCACATATTTGAGCATGGTGTTGTCCAATTTTATGATTTCGCATTTGCGTAAAACTTTATAGTTCCTTACCCATGGTGGCATCATGTCACGACTTATACTTGCGTTGGATGTCATGGACAGAGAAACAGCGCTGGATATAGCAGAAAAAACCTCAAAATATCTCCATTCCATAAAGGTGGGATGGCCTCTCATAATGAACTCAGGAATGGAAATAGTAAAGGAGCTTTCCTCTCTTGTTCCAGTAATATGCGATTTCAAAGTTGCAGACATACCAAATACCACCAAACTGATCGTTAAGACTGCAAGAAAATTTGGTGCTCGCGGAATAATAGTACATGCCTTTGTAGGTTCAGATTCTCTAAAAGCCGCAGTAGAAGAGGCTAAAGATATGGACGTATATGTAGTAACTGAAATGTCCCATCCAGGAGCGTTGGAGTTTCTTCAAGCACACACCGACCAGATGGTAAAACTGGCTAAAGAAGCAGGTGCTCACGGAATAATAGCTCCTGCTACAAGACCAGAAAGACTGAAAAAAATAAGAAAAATAGCAGGTAATCTTCTTATCCTATCTCCTGGAGTGGGTGCACAGGGCGGTAGTGCAAAAAAGGCCATTGAGGCAGGGGCGGATTACATAATAGTGGGAAGAACAATATACAATTCCGATAACCCGGAAAAAAAAGCAAAAGAAATTATGAACGAGATAGAGGAGGCAGTTTTCTGAAAAGTATCAGAATCACTGCAACCAACGGTACAGCAAGAATTTCCATCTCAGGTATCTGTGTAACTGTTGCGCTCACTTCTTCGCTTCTTTCGCCCTCTCCATTGGCATTCACTGCGGTGATGTAGTAATAATATGTTGTACCCGGACGCACTGAGGTATCGTTGAAGTAATGCACATCCCCACTAACATTCGCTATCAAAACCTCTCCGCCAGATGCGGTACCGCGGTATATTCTGTATTCAACTATTGGAATCCCACCCGTGCTCTGAGGTGTTTCCCATGTAAGATTTATATAAATTTCTGTACCTGTGCTTGGATGTGCCACAAGATTCTGCGGTGCCGAAGGTACGGGGCCCTTGACAACATCAAAGGTAACACCATATGATCCAATGTGCCCCAGAATATCGTAAGCCCTGACAACCACCGTATGCTCACCAATGCTCAGATTATGGAATGTATAATTCTCAGCCATGCCCACGTTTATCCAAGAGCCACCGTCAATCTCAACTTCCAGATGAGACATATGCGGATCGTAATAGGTCCATTCCACTGTAACATCCCTCTCTGTTATTTTCGCTCCATCTTCAATATTCGTTATTCTCACCAAGGGATTGGTATTATCCACTGTGATATTTATATGTGTCCAGTTTGCATTTCCATAGTAATCCACCGCTTTTGCAAGCAAAGTGTAGTTACCGTCACTGTAGAGCTTTGTATCAATGGCCGCCTTAAACACTCCAAGGGAATAATCATGAACGGTCTCAAAGGAAATATTGATGGTGGAGTTGATAAGATACACTGTTACATTGGGAATCCATGAAATATTATCGGTTGCGTTAACTCTAACAGCAAGAATCCCACTCACCACAGAGCCGTCAGTTGGAGATACAAATTCAACCTGCGGTTTGCTGGTATCGGTAACTGGCTGAGTAGAGTTTAGATATGTGAAGACAATGGAATTATAGACTAGCTGTCTATCATCCCTATTGGCACTGGCGGCGTACTCCGGTATGTGGGAGAAGTAAATCACGCTTCCGAGGGAATACTTGTGGAAGAAGACACCAGCATAATTATCCGTGCTATTTGCAAGTATATCCGCAGGTGATGAGGAATTAAGCGACCATCCATACGCTGTATAAGTTACGCCAGAGACATAGGGATCTGCAATGCCTCTGAAAATCTCTGTGGATTCACTGTAACTCATGTTAAGTACAAATTTACCCGAGAATGTATCTGCCCAGTGCATGCTGGCTGATTCGTTAAGACCTGCAAGGGAGGCTAGCTTCATATTATTAGGCACATTGTCAACGCTTAGAGTACCTGAGGTCATTATCAACCCATGTCCCTCTGCAACATACTGTTTTATCGCTGCAATTTCTGAATCACTAAACTCCCACCATATACCGCTGCTGGGATAGTTGTTCCAGGCATCTGAGATTATGAGTACATCTGCCTTGCTTCTTACAAGATCATCGTATGTTATATTCTTCCCAGTAAGAGTACCCATATCAAACTCTAAAGTGCGATTCCCATACATATACCAATGTTCCTTAAGATCTTTCCATATCATCATTGATGGATACGCAGATCCTAAGGAATCCACCCCTGCCACCAAGATTGTACCACGTGGCATACGAACGTACACAACGCCACTGCTCACATTGTCCATTGTAATCATATCCATCGGTGAGGATACCATCGCAATTAGTCTCACTTCACCTTCGGAAGCAAATGCAACATTAAAGGTAACATTGATATATCTGTGCGATGGTGCCACAACACTTTTTTCACCGAGCATTGCCTGAGATCCATTCTCATATACAGCATAAAGGGTTACGTTTCCTGTGTCCTCATAAGTGCCTGCATTAAAAATTCTCACTGTCACATTTAAAGATTCACCGGGATGCACCCATGGTCTGTCTGTCACCACCTCAATAGAGGCCAGATCGTGAGGTATGGGTGTTGAATTTTTCCAGGCATACACAAGCATGTTGTAAAGAAGATGCATATCTTCATCTCCCGCAGCATTGTATTCTGAAATAGTCGGTAGGTATAGAGCCTCTCCACCTCCAAACTTATACTCAGTGATATTGGCCTTTTTACTGTAAGATGATGAATTATCGCTAACTGCAAGAACTACCGCTTTATCTGGAACTAGACCAACGCATGCATATCCCACCTGCGTTGGAAGGGGTGATTGAAGACCACTGAACACAGGGTGACTTTCATTTATCAAACTGAACTGGGTTATCTGATCAGCCCAAATACCCCCAATGCTTTCATTAAGACCAAAAATAGGTGCAAGTTTCATATTATTGGGTGCGTTGGACGCATCAAATGTACCCGATGTAGCCACAATTCCATACCCCATGGCAACCGCAACACTAATAGAGTTTATCTCTGAATCGCTGAATTCCCACCCATAATCCCTGCTCCATGCATTTGAGATCATTAAGACGTCTGGATCTGCGGAAAGGATATCATGCAGAGTTATTGTATCCTTGTTTAACCTCTGGGTATCAAATATCACCTTATAATTGCCATACCTGTACCAGTGGGATGATATGTAATCAAGATCCCCATAAGAAGCGTAATCCGCAACCCAGGAATCAAGAACTCCTACCCTTACCGTTCCCAGCAGTTCACGCACGTAAAGGGTATAGGAGGCAACATTATTCACGGTTATAGTCTCGGTGTAATCCCTGTCAACTGAAATTACAACCCTGTAAATCCCCTCTGAATCAGGAGTCCAGTTGAATCTTAGCCATAAACCTCCAGATGGGACAACAACATTCCTTGTGTAATTATACACTGTTTCAGTAGAGTTATCAATAATAAAGGTGACATTCGTGGAGTGGGAGACATTATCAAAATTGCTAACAAGAACCCTCAATGAATAATTCTCCCCGAGCATTGCCCAGTCACTGTACTTAAGGTACAATGAGAAAACATCGGTTCCGTTCAAAACCCATTTAATCATAGAATCGGTGATATTTAATGCAGCTCCATACTCGTCAACAGCAAGACATTCATATGGAAATGCAAGATATATTGCTCGGTAGGTGGCATTGTCCACCATAACCCCTATATCCTTACTGTTGGTATCCCTGAATAGTGAGCTAACCTCTGCACTACCGTCGGTTGTGAGTTCATCAATGTACATGGTATATGTGGAATTCAAAATTAAGCCAGAAGTGTAGTTTCCAGTAATAGGATTACCACTAACCCCATAAACCGTGGTTTTTGTACCGTAAATAGCATCCTGATTTACGCTTGATATGTGGAAATAGTCTGTGAACAGATCCACAAGACCAGTACCCCATATGATGTCATCGCCCATTAGAATAAGACGCCCTCCATGATCCATATACGATTTCAGATTACTCTGGTCTTCACTTGTAAGGGTCTCTGAGGACCAATCGGGGCCAGTATTCCATATAACAACGGAGTGAGAAAGCAAAAGGTCAAGCGATGGAGATCCCTCATTTACTGTGTTCCACAGATCGTAGTCGTATCCAAGATCATTAAGCTCCTTGGCAAGGAATATTGTTGAATAGGAGTACGCTCCAGCATCATCAGCTACCAGAAGGATCCTCGCTGGAGGAAGTGTTCTAAAATGATAATGGGCCCCATTGTTGGTGTCAAAGATACCATTTCCCGCCAGATCTTCCACATAAACGTTGAAATAGTAATCAGTATAGGGTATGAGATTTGATAGAATAACACTGTGTACCGTACCATATCCATCCAAAGAAACGTTAGTCAGATGGCCATATGTACCGTAGTACACCACTATTCTTGCAGATTCTGTAGTTCTAATAAATACCCTGGCTGATGTGGATTTAACCTCATCAACTGAAATATTCTGGATCCCCGGAAAATCACCATCCACATGGGTCTTTGCATACCTAATACTTCCCAGAAAATCTTTGTAAACTGCATTGAGAGTATCAATGGTGGATATCTGAAGTATTCCGTCTCCCGGATTCGCATCGCCAGGTTCAGTATGAATACTTGCCACAAATATACCACTATCAGGAGTTCCTTCCATGAGTACTACGCGTTCATGATCTCCGGTAGAATTAACATATACATCGCATTTTACAAGTTCCTGTTCGGCGGGATTGGTATTTGCATATGAGTCCATTACAGATATATTTACATCATCACCAGGCTTGTAATAATCCTTAGAAAATCTGACAGCAGAATAATGTGGAGGCTTACCTACATCGCCGGTAATCACAAGAGCAAAATCCTGATCAACCTCAGGAGTCTCAGGAACTGCATCCATGGGAACGTTCTGCGCAACAACCCTTATTGTATAGTTTCCTATTTCTGGATGCTGTATGTAAACGTTCTCTGTGTTGTTTCTCGCGTCTCCATTTCCAGCACCTTCTTGAGTCCAGCCCCCGGAAAAGTTATTACCCACATAAACTTCCCCGTGTGGACCATAAACCACAAGATTTAGATCATTTACCAAGGTGGGATTGGCACCTGGAGAGGCTTCTCTATCAGTGTATACCATAGTTACCTTAAGGGGATGTGTTGAATCTCTTACTGTCAGATTATACTCATAAACATCTCCGGTCTTTAGAGTTGCATTCTCATCAATAAATATCTCACCATAGGGCGGATCAACTATGTTTGGCAGATAAACCATTCCCCAGCCCTCATTGTTGTTAGGTATTGGTTCCTCTGCATCGGTACCATTCACATCAATGGCAGAGTTAATAAGAGCTGCTTTTATAAGTGCGGGGCTAGGAGTATCTCCATAGATGCCCCTATAATATTGAACAAACACCGCAGCAGCACCAGATACATGAGGTGTGGCCTGGGATGTCCCCCCACACCACTCGTACCACCTGTCAATATTACCCCATGCCCAGCCGGGATGTGCATCTTGGGAAAGCGCAGATGCAATCCACGTACCTGGAGCCACAACATCAGGCTTCAAGCGGCCATCCTCGGTAGGTCCACGAGATGAAAATGATGCAATGCTCTCATAGTTGTCCCCAAATCTGTTGTTGCCTACAGCACCCACAGTAAGCACATTCTTGGCCGTCCCTGGTGATCCTACAGTTTTAGCATTTGGACCTGAATTTCCAGCAGCAAAAACAAAAAGCAATTCCTGAGATCCATTCTTATATGGATCGGCATCTCTTGTAAGAACATCATATATCTGAGATTCACTTGTGTACGCACCACTTACCGAGGCCCCCCAGGAATTTGAAGAGATAACCGCACCATTGGCATAGGCAAAATAGGCAAGAGTGGTATGATCTGGAGAGAGCCAAGACCCATCGTCTCCAAATATCTTTTCAGCCACCAGATGGGCATGGGGCGCAACACCAAGACCATACAAATATCCATCTTCATCCCTCTCACCCGTAGCAGCGGTACCTGCGATTATTCCCGCAACATGCGTGCCATGTCCATGACCGTCATGGGCATCATCTCCATTTGCACTCCAGAATGCAATGACCCTATCAGCAAGATCAGGATGCAGAACACCTCCACTGCCAGTATCCATTCCTGTATCTGCTACAGCAACTATTACCCCTTCACCATTGAGGAGATGATTGTGAATCCATGCTCCATCCCCTGGGTATGGAGCTCCGATAATCTCCACAGATTTTTCATCGTAAATTTTAGGGGTTATGTATTTCTCTACATAAAGTACATCATCCATATAGGCTATTTTTTCAAGATCTTCTGGGGATACGAAGCCTGTAATATAAACCAATCCTCCAAAGCGGGTTATTTTTGGATCTTTAACGTAACGAATGGTAGTAAGTTCATTGTTCCACATAATTACCCTCACAGGCAGGAGATTGCCATCCGCCGCTGGAGATATTGACAATCCACCTTTATAACCAAGGTTAGATAACACCAATTCCCTTAGATCAGGAGCAAGTTTCAGCATAGGCTGATATATCCCATACCACCTCACATTTTTTAAATTTTTAAGATTCTCTGGAGAACTGGTAAGATGGACTAAATAAGCATTGTATGGAACATACCAAACAATATCTCCATACTCCTTCAAAGAGTTGAGATCATCTAGTGTAGGAGGTCCATTAAACTGCACAATGTAGTACTTGGATGTTCCTTTAACATCTCCGCTGGAAAATATTCTGGGATTTTCTAAAGGATCTGCAAATATACCAGCGAGACCTATATTTTTAATATAGTCAACCTCATTAAAATACTCATATCCATCAACTGCCGATAAAGGCGCATACACCAGAGCCAATGAACCATATTTTCTTAAAATCCCTGAACCGTTGTAGTTAAGAACCATATAGTAATGGTATTCTCCATTGGATCCTCCTGTCAGAGACATCTCTGTGGCAGTTCCTGATCCCTGAATAGAAGAGAAACCCATGATTATCACTACGAACACAAGCCCCAATACCGATAATTTGGCCTTCAACATACATACCACCCAATGAAGGTATTGGGATATAAGTATTTAAATATTTTGTATCACTCTTAATTTGCAAAGGGATATATAAGGGATGCACAATAACCCGCCATGGACCAGTTTCAAGAAGGAGATTATGTTGAAGTAAAAACCAAAAAAGGTACATTTCGCGGCATTTTGCTTCCAAAACCCAAGTTTGAGGAGGAAAATATAGTCATTCTGAAACTTGATAACGGATACAATGTAGGAATAATACCCGAAAGCATAAAATTGATAAAAAAAAGAGTCTCCAAGGAAATCGCAAGAAAAAAAGTAATTGATTCCAGAAAAAAAGACCTTAAAACAGTATCCATTATCGGAACAGGTGGAACCATTGCCAGCTACGTAGACTACAGAACTGGTGCAGTACATCCCGCAATGAGCGCTGATGATTTTGTGTTTGCAGTTCCTGAAATTGTCAATGAAGCAAATATAAGGGCAAGATTGGTATTTAACATATTAAGCGAAAATATGAAACCCCAACACTGGATTGAAATTGCAAAGGCTGTAAAGGATGAAATTGAGAAAAGCGATGGAATAGTTATACCACATGGTACAGATACCATGTCATATACTGCTGCAGCCCTTTCATTTATGTTTGAATCCCTTTCAGCACCTGTGATCCTGGTAGGTTCTCAGCGTAGTAGTGACAGGCCAAGCAGTGACGCGTACCTTAATCTCATATCGGCGGTGAAAGTTGCCAAATCCGATCTGGGAGAGGTAGCTGTGGTAATGCATGCCACAAGCAATGATGATGTATGTCATATTCATAGAGGCACAAGAGTAAGAAAGATGCATACCTCAAGAAGAGACGCATTTGAGAGCGTTAATTCAAAGCCTCTCGGAGAGGTAAGCAATAAAGGAGTAAAGTTCTTTGGAAACTACAGAAAAAAAGGAGAAACAACTTATTTAAAAGAAAAACTTGATCCTAAAGTCTCATTAATATACTACTACCCTGGAATGAATCCAGAACTTGTAGAAAAACTCCTTGAAGGAATGCATGGTGCAATAATTATG
>JALSPD010000107.1 GCA_026986135.1 DHVE2 group archaeon | reverse complement strand
AGGACAGTAATTCCAATCGCTTCTCACCTCTGCCCCGCATCCTGGACAGTGACTGTCCTTGGGTAAAATACTCTTTGATCTTCTTATCTCCCTTATAACGATCCCTATGGATACTGCACCCAGTGTCGATCCAGAGATGAGTAATGGTAGATTGTTTGACCTACCGTACTCAACCGTTACCTGCACGAATCCTGGAGAGTTTACGTTGGCCACAACTAGGTAGTATTTCCCTTCCTCAGGCGCTGTAAAAATTATCCAGGAGTCAATAATGGTTGATTCGTATAGTGCCGAAGTAAAATTTTCTCTGCTCAGATTCTTGCCTGAACTTTCATTGAAAATATAGATGGTTATGTAATCTGTACTCTTGATGTGAAGCTTGACCGACTCTCCAGAATTCATGCTGAATTCAAACATATCAATCTGGCCTGGAGGCAGGGTTTTCACAATGGCGTTGGGGTTGTACATGCCCCCCAGGAGCACTAGGATTACAGAGAAAAGCATGAGCATCAGCGATGCGAACTTCCAGGTGTTCATATGCCTCAATTACCTTTATGGCACTTAAATGTTTTTTAATCTTTTAACTTCCATACTGAAATTTATGCTTCTCACAGAGTGCGTGAGGTGTCCCATGGATATCACATCAATATCGCATTTTGCGTAATCCTTCACATTATTCGGAGTTATCCCACCTGAAACTTCAATTATAGCATTGCTGTGTCTCCTTATCTCCCTTGAAATTTTGCATACCTCATCAGGGCTCAGGTTATCAAGCATTATTATATCCACGCCCATCCTCGCAGCTTTTATGGCCATCTCCCCGTTTTCTACCTCAACCTCAATCTTTTTTGTGAAGCTCACCCTTTTTGCCCTCTTTATTGCTTCTTCAAATCCCACAAGGGCAATGTGATTGTCCTTTATCATCACCATATCCCCCAGGGACCAGCGGTGTGGATCTCCGCCTCCCAGTATAACTGCCATTTTGTCAAGGCGGCCCCAGAGTGTCTTACGGGTTGCAGCAATCCTGATATTTGGATTTATCTCCTTCACAATATCCACAACTTTTCGTGTCTCGGTGGCAATTCCGCTCAGCCGGCCGAGGATGTTGAGAACTGTGCGTTCAACCATGAGGAGCTTTCTCGCATTCCCACGAATTTTCATAACTGCCTCATTCCTCTCAGCGATTTTTCCATCCTGCGAGATCCACACATCAAACCCAAGCGATATTAGCTCATCCCGAAGATATTCAAGTCCCGCAACCACGCATTTTTCCCTGGGAAATACTATGCCTTCAGCGGTCATATCTGGGGGGATTATATACTCCGAAGTTACATCCCCGAAAATGGTATCTTCCTGAAGAAAGGTTCTGAACAATTAGGACACCTCCAGCATCCTCTCAATTGCTCTTCTTGCCCTTTTTGCAATCTCCTCCGGAACCATCACCTCGTATTTTTTGTCCCTCAAGCTCCTGTATATTCCCTCAAGGGTTATTTTTTTCATGCCAAGACAGGTTGCTCCTTGCCACCCAGGAACAAATTCGCGGTCGGGAAATTCAAGTTTCAGGCGCTCAACCATATCTCTCTCGGTTACCACTATGAATCTCTTTTCTCTGCTGTTCCTAACAAATTTAACCATGCCACCTGTGCTTGCCACAACATCTCCGAGATCTCTGATCTCTTTGGGGCATTCTGGATGCACCATCACTATGCCATCCCTGGGTATTTCATCCGGATCAAATGAGTTGTGCACATAGCACCGTCCTTCAGGAGGTAGGGGGATGATTCTCTTCTCTGTATGCTCCTGCACATAGGAGGCAAGATTTGAATCAGGCCCAAATAGTACCGTATCATTGGGCAGGGAATTAACCACCTTAATCGCGTTTGCAGATGTGCAGGTAATATCCGCCTCTGCCTTCGCCTCTGCAGTTGAATTCACATAAAGAACCACAGCCGCATCGGGATATTTCCTGCGGAATTCACGCACCCTTTCAGCGCTAAGATAGTTTGCCATCTCGCAGGTGGCCGCCCTGCTTGGAATAAGAACATGCTTATCGGGATTCAGAATCTTTGCCGTCTCAGCCATGAAATCCACGCCTGCAAAGACGATGTACTCTGCGTCCAGATTCTTTGCCTTCCTCGCCAGTTCAAGTGAATCGCCTCTGAAATCGGCAATCCTCTGAACCTCCCCTCTCTGGTAATTGTGTGCTAGAATCACTGCGTTCATCTCTTCCTTTAATCTTTTTATTTTCTCCTCAATCATGGGCTCACACTCCTATTTTCACAGGGGAGTTTATGAATTCAAGGATGGATACCGGCGAGAGCGCAGCCAGATAACTTGTTTTGGGATTTCTCTCAGAGGGCTTATTTCTTATTTCAATGTCCGCAATACCGAAGGTTCCCACGAGGTGGATCCTGTGAATGTTCTCTTTCACTTCAGGATCCGCGTACACCTCCACATCCACATTTATTCCAGTGGCCAGTAGGAGAAGGACGGTTACATTTGTGCTTTTTGGAAACTTCGCTATCGCCTCCTCTGCGCTTCCCTTAAATACCAAGGTGCGCTTATCACACTCCACACCAAGGTTTTTTGGATTCTTTATTGATGTTATCTTTACCTCACTTATTCCCCCATATCTTGCAGCCCGTATGATATCAAGGCCGCCGATTGCTCCAGAGGGTATATATAGGTTAACCCCCCTTTCCCTTACTTCCCTGAACAATCTCTCCCTGAAATCCCTATTCACAAGTCCCCCCACGCTCATAATTAGAAGGTCCTTCCCGGAACGAATTATTTTTAAAGCATAATCTTCCACGGCTTTTGGTGAGGCAGCCTCTATGACAAAATCAACATTTTCAAGGAGTTCATCAAGAGAGTTGCATATGGCGACTCCCAGATCTGCACATTTATCTCTATTTATGTCATAAACCGCCACCACATCCTTCCTTCGGGAGATTATCTCACGGGCTATGGCACCGCAGCCGATTATCCCAATTTTCATGTTTTCACCTTCTTGAGTGCTTTCCCACATGGCGGGTACTAACATTAACTTTGCGCAAAATCTTCTCGCATTTTTTATGGTGAAAATTTCAAAATCTTGCAGCTATCAAAATCTATAAATACTATGTTCTCATCTGTAAAGATGGTGAAAGTTATGAGTGGGCGTAAGACAATGCTGGCTGTAGCATCCATCTTTTTGGTGGCACTGATGCTTTCTGGGTTTGCAAGTGCGGAAACACTGAACTTCTCGGAGACAGATACTAGTGGCGATGTGCTTCAGGGGTCAGTGGATATTGTAAAGATTGGTGCTTATACGCAGGGCAGTTACCAGTATTTCTATGCTGAGTTCAGAGAGCCGGGAATAGCACATCCAACCGAGGATCAGGGAACCACAGAGATGGAAGTAATCGTGGAAGTGAATAAAAATGGAGAGGATATAACAGAATACCTGGAGATCACTTTAGTCTGGACAAATAGCAGCGGAGAGATAACGCATGTTTACGGATACACGGTGAATCAACAGGATAGTAGCATGATTCCAGATGACGATGTGATCGTGGATGGTGCCAGAGTGACGGTGAAGGTTCCAACCTTGCCTCTTTCAGATGTTTCCGTTATGAATGTGGAATTTGCAAGCACGGTGTTCTCACCATACGCTGGAGATACCGCTACCTACTACACCAACAGCGGCAGCAATGGCGGGAGCAATGGAGAGGACGAAGGTGGTAGCTCTTACACGGGACCAGATGAAAGCATGTTTGGACTGTTTGCCTTTGCAGGCATAGCGATTTGCTGGGCAGTGCTGATAATAATCTGGATTGTTCTTGCAATCTGGGTATACAAGGATGCAAAGAAACGCAACATGGACAATCCCGTTCTCTGGCTAATAATAACCCTGTTGCTTGGATTAATCGGACTCATAATCTACCTTGTGGTCCGTCCCAAAGAGCCGGTGCAGCAGAATTATTACGCACCTCCGCCACCGCCAGAGTGAAATTTTAAAATTTATTTATTTTTATTATTCTTATTTTCTCTTTTTAATTTGCTCACTTTGATCTCATATTTCTTAATCATACAAAAACCAAAAATAATCAAAAATTATATATATCTTTTCAGCCATATACCTGCGGGTGATCGCATGATAGGTTTACTGGCCTTTGCAGGAATGGGAATCTGTACTGCGGTGTGGTTTATAATATGGATTTTGGTGGCTATATGGGTGTACAAAGATGCAAAGAAGAGAAACATGTCCAGTCCCGCTTTGTGGCTTATAATTGTTCTTCTGCTTAATCTTATAGGCCTTATTATATACATAATTGTAAGGCCTAAGGAGGTACAGCAAACCTCTCAGGCGCCACCACCGCCGCCAATGTAAAAAATTAAAAAATTATTTTTTTGCGTATTTTTCCCATTTCTCTTCAAGTTTTTCATCTTTGAGGGTTTCAATCACATAGTTAGCCATCTCCTCACCAGTGGCGCCATCTGGCCTTCCAGTCACCACTATCTTCCTCTCGTAGGAGTTGCATATGTCTATAGCCATGTTAAGTTTTCTTGCCTTCTCAGTGAATCCAAGGTGCTCAAGCATCATGGCACCTGCCTTTATCATGCTCATTGGATTTGCGTACTTTCCACGCCCTTCTTTTACCATGCGCAGAGCGGTACCATGAATTGCCTCAAACATAGCATATCTCTTTCCTATGTTTGCACTCCCTGCTGTCCCCACACCTCCCTGTATCTGCGCAGCTTCGTCGGTGAGTATATCCCCATATAGGTTGGGCAGAACTATGACATCAAACTGTGATCGTCTTGCAGGATCAATCAGCTTTGCTGTCATTATGTCTATGAACCAGTCGTCCCATTCAATCTCGGGATAATCCTTTGCAACCCTTTCGGCTACGCTTAAAAACAACCCATCTGTCTTTTTAACCACATTGGCCTTGGTTACTACACTCACTTTTCTTCTGTTATTCTTCTTTGCGTATTCAAATGCAAGACGAATTATTCTTTCTGCTCCAGGCTCAGTAATTACACGGAAATCTATTGCCAGTTCATCATCAATTGCAAACCCCTTTGATCCAAGCATGTACGCCCCCTCGGTGTTCTCCCTGAAAAATACCCAGTCTATTCCAAGTTCTGGTACCTTTACCGGCCTGACGTTTGCGAAGAGGTCTAGGTATCTCCTTAAGGCCACGTTGGCACTCTCTATATTTGGCCATGGGTCTCCCTTCTTGGGGGTGGTTGTTGGTCCCTTTAGAAGAACATGACATTTCTTTATTTCCTCAAGAACATCATCGGGCACAGCCTGCATGTGTTTCACGCGGTTTTCAATGGTAAGGCCCTCAATTTTACGAAATTCAACCTTGCCCTCAGATATTTCCTCCTGAAGCAGAAATTCCAGAACTCTCTGGGCCTGTTCCGTGATGTATGGGCCTATGCCGTCTCCACCAGCAACCCCTATTATTATCTTTGGAAGTTTGCTGTAATCAATCCAATCACCTTCATTTCTTATACGATGGACCCTTTCAATCTGTTCTCTCAGAATCTCCTCCAGATGCTTTTTTGCCTCCTCAATGTATTTTTCGTAATCCATCACCATCACCTTTGCCGCAATATTGCCTTTCAATAATTAAACTTACCGCTCGCTTCGCATGCATTCCTTCCATCCTATGCAGAATCTTTTGGAGTATATGTAAAAAAGGGTGCCGTAGGTTATCACTCCGAATGCCAGCTCCAGAGGGTAGCCCATGGTGAAGAGGGCAAAATCGTAAAAAAGAAGCCAGAATGATAGTGAGCCGAGCAGAATTCGCTGTACATACCTCTCTTTCTTTCCCACCTGCACCTGGAAAAATAGTATTGCGAGGGGAATTCCAAGGACAATTGGTACTGGAAAAGGTATGTCTGTGTAGGGTATGAAAACGAAGATGATGAACATTGCAATTGAGTACAGAAGACCCAGAACGAAAGGTCTCTTTGTGAGCGCGCTCAATCTTTTTTCTCCCAGGGGTGATAGTTTGAATTTTGTGGAAAAGTACAATGTTATAACTGCCAGTAAAGCTGCAAGTGAATATTGGGGCAGCGGTGGCATGTATGGATTGAGGCCGAAGAACATGAGTATTGCCATCAGGGTGAAAATTACCAGGAGCAATAAGGTGCCTCTCTTTCCTATGAGTTTCTCTTTGGCCAGATTGGGGTAGATCAGATTAAAAACCGTAATGGGAACCCACACACTCATGAACCCGTGAAATATTGTGAGCCAGGTTGCCCATACCGTATTGATTCCCCATATTCTTCCGTAGGTCCCAAGGATTCCAAGGTCCATCCAGTGCGGGTCAAACCATGATTTTATGAAGAGTCCCTCCTCCATGATACCATACGAGAATCCAATGAGCATTAGCCCCATAGGGGTGGGATTTTTCCTGACCCATAGTTCTCTTAGGAGGATTACCCCGGAACCGTAATATGCCCAGAGAAGTGGAAAAGAAAGTGGATTGGCTATGGCCTCAGAGGGTGGCGTGGAGCCACTCAGCACCTCTGCGAAGAATGGGGATAGAAGCGAGAGAATAATTGCACCTTTTATGCTTTCCTTCACCCATCACAATCCTATCGTGCCTATTTAAAACCAGTGGTAAAATTTTTACCATAAAATGGGAGAGGATTATGATTCTTTCCTTCTCATAAGGTACACTATTGCCAGCGCTCCAGCCAGAAGGACAATCTCAGGATTCAACTCCGGGACCACCGCAGGATTTGCCAGGGGATAGGCATCCTCTGAATTTGCTGTGCCATCAATTCTGTAGGGCCAGTCCACGAATCCATCATGATCCTGATCGTTTGTGTCGTTGTTGTTGGCCCAATCGTACCAGAAATTGCCGTATGTGGTGTTCCATCTGTTGTGGCTTCCCGCATCGTGCGCCTGGATGTGAGTGGCATCGTAGGTATCGGTTGCTCCGTTATTGTAGTAGAAAGAATTGTTGTACACCCAGATATCGTTCGCGGTATTGGAGAGATCCACACCCAGTCCGGTGTTGTTGAATATTCTGCCATCGTATGAATTTCTCTCCATATTCACCCCTATGTAGTTGAAGGATATGTTGTTGTATTTTATCGTTGTATGCTCCACATCGTATGTGGTGTACGGATATACATCCACGCCATTCTTAGTGTTTCCTGAGATTGTGTTGTTTTCAATGGTTGTGTTGTACACGCCGCTGTACATGTATATGCCCGAATAGGTGTTGTTGTGAATTGAGTTATAGTGTATCCATGTGCCGTTTGTGTATGCTATGTATATCCCCTGACCGGAGTTGTTGTAGATTTCGTTGTACCTTATCTCAATGCCATCAATCTGCTGCGAAATAGAACTTCCAGAGATGTGGATTCCATCACCGTTACCCGTAGTGAACATTATCCTGTTACTATCTATGAAATCACCCTTCAAGCTTGATGTTATGGAAATTCCATGGTTTGCACCGTTTTTGTATATATCGTTATGATATATTGTAGTTGAGTATGATGAGGACTCGCCTATTCCTCCTCTGTTGTAGGAGATGTTGTTGCCTGCAATCCACATGTATGTGGCAGAATATATGTAGATACCGTATGTGTTGTTTCTTATTTTATTGGAAATCACAGAGCTCCAGCCTCCTCCTCTCACATACACTCCGTAATTGCAGTGGTGTATGACTGAATGCCCTACACTTACATCGTGCACATTGTAAAGCACAACCCCTCCTCCACTGTTGTATGGCATGGAGTGGTAGGTTGCGTTGTATATGGTCACATTGTATATTTTGAGTATCAGTGTGGTGTTTCCTATAAATATTCCGTATCCTCCACCATGGGCATCTATCTCGTAATCCTGAATGATATATGGATCGTTTGTTGTTCCACTACCTTCCCAGCCCTCGTTCTGAGCCATTTCTTGTAGTTCGGTATTGTTGTTTATTTTAATGGGTGCGAACGGTGTTTTAATTCTATTTTGCGCTCCCACAGATCCCTGACCTGATGCATTTGAAAAAACCAGGATTGAAAAAAACACCAGGTAAATCAGGGCCATCGCTATTGTTGTCTGAACAAATCTTTTCATTCATCTCCCTCCACATAAACACCGGAAGCATTGTATATTAATTTTTTGTTGTTTTAATTCATATTTTTGATTTTGAAAGATAAGCTCTCAAAAAGTTTAATAGATGTGCTGTAATGTTGAGACAATGACTCCCCTTATGGAGCAGTACTACAGAATAAAGTCCCGATATCGCGATAAAATTCTCTTTTTCAGAGTCGGTGATTTCTACGAGACTTTTGATGAGGATGCAAAGCTTGTTTCAAAAGAACTCAATATAGTGCTTACACGCAGGAGTAAGGACGAGCCTGTACCAATGGCTGGAATACCCCATCATGCCCTTGAGGCGTATCTTTCCCGATTGGTTAAAAAGGGATATTCTGTAGCAATATGTGAGCAGCTTGAAGATCCAAAAAAAGCAAAAGGTCTTGTTAAGAGAGATGTTGTGAGGATAGTTACCCCGGGGACGCTAATAGAGGAGTCTTTACTGGGGGAGGAGAATAACTTTCTTATGGGTATATACGGTAAAAACGGTGTGTTTGGATTTGCTGCCCTTGATATATCCACGGGGGAGTTTTTTGCAGGTGAACTTGGAGAGTATGAACTTAGAGCCGAGATTTTGCGCATTGCACCTGCGGAGATACTGGTGAATAACTCCTCAGGGTTGAACATTGATTACGATACCATAATCAAGGTTTTTGAGGATGATTATTTTGATGATTTCACCACCGTTCTTAAAGAGCACTTCAATGTTGTTAGTCTTGATGGTTTTGGTCTTGGCGAAAGGGCGCTTAGGGCGGCAGGGGCGGTGCTTAAATACGCAAAGGAGAATACAAGAAGTTCCCTCAAAAATGTTGATTCTCTTAGCGGTTATTTCAGTGAGAAGTTCCTCATTCTTGACTCAACCACACTAAGGAATCTTGAGATTTTCAAAAGTTTTGTGGGCGATGAAAAGTTCACTCTTTATGGAGCGATGAATCGTACCCGTACCCCCATGGGCGCCAGAATGCTTCGCAGATGGATGGAGAAGCCACTTTTAGACCCGCACGAAATTGAAAGGCGTCTGGATGCTGTTGAAGAACTTCTGAAAAATGCAACAGAACGGGAGGGGATGGGAAAGATAATTTCTGAAATAAAGGATATTGAGAGAATAGAATCGCGCATTTCAATTGGAAAGGCATCTCCGCGTGATCTTATAAATCTGAGGGAAAGTCTTAGAAATGCTCTTTCATTAAATTTTGATTTTGAAGCTCCACTTTTGAGGTCTCTCTCCATATCCCGTGAGCTGGAAGGTGTGGTTGATTTGCTGGACAGGGCAATTGAATGTGACTGCACACTGGGAGATGGTGTGATAAGAGAGGGATTTAACGAGGAGCTTGATATGTATCGCACTGTTATGAGGGATGCAAAGCAACTCATAGCGAAAATGGAAGCTGAAGAGCGTAGAAGGACAGGTATAAAAAGTTTGAAGATAGGGTATAACGATGTTATGGGCTATTACATAGAGGTTAGCAAGGCGAATTTAAGCAAGGTGCCTCAGCGATACCGAAGAAAGCAAACCCTTAAGAATTCCGAGAGGTTCATAACTGATGAATTAAAGGACCTGGAATACAGAATTCTCAGCGCAAAGGAACAGGTTATGGAGCTTGAAAAATCCATATTTTCTGAAATAATTGAAGAACTTTCCAGATATTCAAAATTGATAAAAGATGCAGCCAGAAAAATAGCTATCCTTGATGTGCTGCTCAACTTTGCCACAATTGCCGCTGAGAGGGATTATATAAGACCACGTGTTGATGAAAGCCTTGATATTGAGATAAGGGATGGAAGACATCCTGTAGTGGAGCTTTATGTTGATTTTGTTCCAAACGATACACGAATTAACAGTGAGGCGAGGTTCATAATATTAACTGGACCCAACATGGCTGGAAAGAGCACATACATGAGGCAGGTTGCCCTTATTGTGATTATGGCCCAGATGGGCTCCTTTGTGCCCGCTTCCTACGCTAAGATAGGTCTTGTGGATCGCATATACACCAGGGTGGGTGCAAGCGATGATATAACAAGGGGCAGATCAACATTTATGGTGGAGATGATAGAGGTGGCGAACATAATAAACACAGCCACGGAGCGATCTTTGATACTCCTTGATGAAATTGGACGGGGCACGAGCACCTACGATGGTCTTGCTATAGCATGGAGTGTTACTGAGTACATCCACAATGAGATAAAGGCGAGAACAATTTTTGCCACACATTATCATCACCTGATAGATCTTGAGAATATTCTTGAGCATGTGCGGAATTATCATATTTCGGTTAAAGAGACCTCCGAC
>JALSPD010000106.1 GCA_026986135.1 DHVE2 group archaeon | reverse complement strand
GAAAGTGCTTTATATGTCAACCAGAGTAAAGGATGAAGTTCTGTTGAATCAGTTTCCATGGGCCAAAGACACAATAATAAAGGAAAAAATTAAGAAAAATGTTGGAAAGATTGACCGCAGGCATTTGAATATGCTGGAGGGGCTCATAGAGGAGGGCTTTGTAAAAGAAATAGTGGAAATAGATGATGATGAGGCCATTCTTGAAGTTGGTGAGCTGCTACCTGAAATGGAAAGGATATATGATTTTTCCGAGGAAAATTTTGGAGAGGCCATGGTTTGCATTGACTCCATTGATGGCCTGAGCGAGAAATATGGGATTCCACCTGAAAGGATACTCTACACCATCCAGAAAGATCTTGTAGAAACAGGGGCTGCAGATGTTATATTTGTTATGGAGGAGACAAGCACTAAGGGCATTGATTACCTTGGGGATGGAATTGTCACTCTATACCATGAGCCTGAACGAAAATTCTGGAAGAGAATGATGTTTATAAAGAAACTGCGAGGGGCCGAGATAAAAAGACCAACCTATCTTTATTCCCTCACTGGCGGAAGGTTCCACGCGATAAAGTACGAACCATTTTCCATGGACAAGATCATTCCTGAATCACCAGATCTCATAAAGTTTTTTGAAAAGTACAGGAATTTCCAAGCAGTAAATGTGGTCGTGGATGATGATTTTCCCAGAGAACTGGTGGAAATGACCATAATCACCCTTGCCAAAATTGCTGAAGGGACTACACTGATACTTCCCCCTGTGTTTTATCCAGGCGAGACTCTAAAAAGACATTCAGGTGAGATAGCAAGCAGGATAAGAATAATAGGTTTCGGCAATGAACGCCGTGAAATTTACCTTGAGGGCAGCGACATGCTTATGGAGTTATCCAACGATGTTGTAAGTTATCACGGTGGAGAAAAGGCAACGGTGGTTCTGGGAGTAGACGCAATCTCAAACATATACGGCGATCTTAAGGATCTGCCATCGCTCATAAAGAATCTGAAAATGAAGTTCAATGTGTGGCTCTTAACTCCATCTCATCTAAGAATAGGAGGAGGCGTTGATAGCGAGATTAAACTAACTTCAATAGGGGATATACCAATAATAATAGGGGATATGGCGTATGGAATCTCAAGAATCAGAGAAGACCAGCTGGAACTTGTCCCCCTACTTTGAATGCCTCGCGGGGGTGATGATATAGATAACATAGACCGGGAAAAGGCATGGGAAATCCTGCAGCATATATCAGATCAATACTCCATACGCATACTTAGGGCTACATTGCATCAGGCCCTTGATGCGATAACCCTTAGTAATCAACTTGGAATTCCAATAGCTGTATGTTACAGAAGGATAAGAGAGCTTGAAAAACTGGGACTCATAAAAAAGGAAGGAAAAAAACTGACCAACAAGGGGAAATGGATAACCCTCTATAAAGCGAATCTTAAGAATGCAGAGGTAAAAATGGAGGAGGGAAGAATTGTAATTCGTCTAAAATTCAGGTGGGGACGAGAGGAGGAAATAGAACTTTAGGCCCTCTATTTTCAAGGAGTTTCAGGAACAATGCCAGTACTGCAACCACGGCCATCCATATCCCCATTCCAGTTGCAAATCCTGCATCGTATGGCGGAACTGAAACTGTTAAAGAATTCACCGGGAAATACAGTGGAAGCGAATCACCCTCATAAAATAAATCCATGATAAGATGCGTGAAATTGTTCACCAGTATGAGTAGGGATAATCTCTGGAGTCTATTGCTAGAGAGAACATAGCCTGAAAAGAGCATTAAAAGTGGCATCTGTATAAGGAAAAATATGTTATGCGTTATTGCCTTGTTTACCAGATGGGCGCCATCAATTACGAGTTCCATGACGATTGCAATTATAAACACCCATGGAATATCCGAGGCTACACGATGTATCAACAGCATACCCACTACCGCAAACAGAATATGTAGAATCGCATCAAGTACCCCTGGAAGAGTTATCACCATCATCATTCCTGATTCCGAAAGTGGAGAATAAAAAAATTACCCTCTGAAAATCAAAGGAGATAGCGATATTACCACATGTAATTTTCATTTGCGATAATCACAATGCAAAATATTTAAATAACCCAATCGTGATTTTAAATATGGATGGAGAGCTTGAAAAAGTGCTTAAAATACTAACTGATGACTACGCAATAAAGATACTGGTGGCAAGCTACGATAAGGAAAAAAGCGCAATACAGCTGAGCCAAGAGCTGGAAGTGCCCATAGCGGCATGCTACAGGCGCATACATCTGCTCCAAAACGCGGGATTTTTACAGGTTAGTGAGCGGATAAACTCCAAGGGAAAGAGAATAAAGTATTACAATTCACTAATAAAAAAAGCGTCCATAAACATAGAAGATAACAGGGTCCTAGTTGAGATTGTATACAAGAACGGTGTGGTTAAAAAACTATCAGGAAGCATTGTGGGAAAGGGGTATGGAAAATGATGGCGAAAAATTCAACCATAGGGATACCATCTGGAAAATTCGTAGCAGTGGAATCAAGGAGACTGCCGATAGCACA
>JALSPD010000105.1 GCA_026986135.1 DHVE2 group archaeon | reverse complement strand
TCTCCTTTTCGCTTACACCCAGCTTGGCGAGCTCTGATTTCTGCAATCTTATGACGGGCATAATGGTTTAAAGCAGCGGGATTATTTATTTTTACCGCTCCACGGGAGCAATGTTAATATGTCGCGGAATGATTGAGGCGCAATGCATCCCGATTCTCATCTCCTGGACAACCTTGGAATTGAGGAATGGGGTGAAATTTGGGAAAAAACGAGGAAGTTTGAAATTGAAATTTTTCTTTTGTTGTTGGGGTTTTGGTTATCAGTGATATTTATCCTTCTTGAATCCCTGAATCTAATACCATTCTCAGATGCCCTGTTTTATGCTGCCTCTGTTTTCATGTACTCCTCTATCTTTTTTTCTGTGTACCTCGCAGAGGTTGTACCCAGAAGATCCAGAGGGTGGAAAATTTCCTCAGTAAAAAATACGCTCTTCTTCATGTTTCTTCCTTTATCCGTGGGTTTGTTTTTATCGGGTTCCATCTCATTTATTTTCATCGGGATGATTATGCACCTTCCCTACCATATGATCATCGCATTTTCACTAATCTTTCTCATTCCCTTGGTGTTTTTAGCCCTGCTCATTATTCTCCTGGAGGATTCCTATACCCTCTCTATTACCCTTTCCATTGAGGGTGAGAGATTGGTATCTCTGCTCACATCCGCCTTCACCTGCCATTTTAAAAAAGCATGGGGAATGGGTTACTGGAGTGCTGATTGTAATGGGATCAGGATCAAGATAGTGCCTATAAGCACAATTTCATCAACACGCGCAAAATTGGTTATTTCAAATGTGAAAAGAAAGAATGCTGGATTTGCACGAAAAATCATTGAATTTGTGAACTCTCAACTGCGGCATTGAATGCGAGTTCCACCGCCTCCTCCGGGCTTTGCGCCTGTATGTATCTACCCTTTGTTATCCTCTCCCTATCAAGTTCCCAGGAGTGAAGGGATATCACCGTTTTTCCCTCATTCAGGGCAAACGAAATCTCACTCAGAGTGCCGATGTATCCGTCAATTGCGATAAGAGCATCTGCGGCCCTGACAAGCAAATGGTTCCGCGCAAGTCCGTAGTGTGTGGGTATTGCAATGTCCACATACTCATTCGCCCCTTCTTTGCCATAGGGGAGTATCCCAACCGTAATCCCACCTGCCTCCTTGGCGCCCCTGCATGCGTGGAGCATCACACCCCCCATTCCACCGCTCACAAGCACCGCGTTTTTTCTTCCTATAAGGTATCCAACCCTGTAAGCAAGATCGCATATTTCTGCGGAGCATACAGAGCCGCCAATCACACCGATGTTGATAAACATAAATGGAAAAGAGAGATGAGGATTAAAAAATTATCGGGATCATCTGCGATAATTCCCGTATCTTCTTCCACCATAACTCTTTCTGCGGTATGTTCTCTCGTGCTCCTGAGCGCTCATATCAAGCTCCTCATTCACCTCGGTTATCTCCTCATCGCTCCTCTTTATGCTCCCGTACTTCCCCACATTCAGGCGCATATGGCCACGAACGAGGGATATGTAACCATTATCCACATATATGGTATCTCCCTCCTCAACCTGGTCCGCCTGCTCGTCCCAGAGAGACATTGTAACCGTGCCCGTCTCATCACCGAGAACCGCCTCGGTCACATGCTTTGTCTCTCCGTACCTCGTGGTTATCTCCTTTGGTTCGCTCTTATGCAAAACCTTTGCGAGGACATTCACTCTCTTGTCCTCTGGCTTCAAGTCCTTTATTTTGGTTATTTCTCCTTCCATTTTCTACACTTCCTTTTTGGTTTTCAGGAAAAATTTTCTCCAGAAGAGAAAACTTTCCCCGTGGCAGATATTCGGCGATGGTATAAAAACATTTTTGAAATCCAATAGCTATATTCTTGGAGTTATATTCATTCTCCCCTCCCTTAGTTTTGGAGAATACACAAGGCGAAGCCAGAGTTTTATAAATTTTGAGGCAATTGCAGGATGTTTTGAGGCAAAATTCAATAATTTCCACTCTGTGTGAAGGTAATTAAGCAGGGGTGTGAAATCAGGTGATTTTAGATTTTTTGAGAGATAGAGGGCTGAGTAAAATGCACCCGTGTATCCCTCATAGTTCAGGGGATCAACCAGTCCTGCGGAGTCCCCTATAACCCATGAATCCTTTACCCGTAAACTTGGATTACCTGTGTATGTTCCTATATATGCCCCCCTTTTTCTTCCCCCCGCATTTAGTTTATTCAGTATGATGTCGGCATGGTCAATTACCCACTTCCTGTCTCCACATACCCCAACAGAAAAACCATCTTTTTTTGGAAATATCCATGCATATCTTACTGGCTTTTTGAGACTGTATATCTTGAAGTAGTAGCCCTCGGGCTTTATACTTACATTATTTGTATGTGTTTCAATGCCCAGGATCTCTTTGGATTTTGCACCTGATGCAATAATCTTAACTGCATCTTTAGAGAATTTTTTATGCGCAGTGCCGTAGATTATCCTTGCACCTTCGGATTCTGCTAGATCTCGTATGTATATCTGGAGATCCCTGCGTTCAATGGATTTTCCAAGATTTCCTTCATAATGTATTTTTCTGTTTCCGATTTCAACATCCACCGTTTTTATCTCTATCCCCTCAAGTTCACTGAGATTTATTATTTTAAGAACCCTCGGGAGCACCCCTCCCGCACATACCTTCGTGTCATACTTTTTTCGCATTTCGTATACCTTAACATTGTAACCATCCTTTGATAGCAGGTATGCAAGGTAACTTCCGGCAATTCCAGCGCCTCTAATCTCTATCATATTCCTCTCCCTTCTTTATAACATGAATGTTTTTGTTCCTTATAACCCTTTAACAAGAACTTTCCATCTTCTCGGAGGATTGCTGGTGTGTAATCTTTATATAGTGATAATTATTCCCAACATATCAACTGATATATCTGGTGATATTATGGACGCGATGGATAGAAAAAAGGGAATTCGCCTGATTATACTGGACATCCTTGCGAATAAGAGCATGCACGGATACGGAATCGCCGAGAGAATAGCGGAAGAGTACGGCATAAAAAAGCCGAGTCCAGGCATAATTTATCCCACTTTGTCCTCGCTTCTCCGCGGGGGATACATAGAAATTAAAGGAAGGGGTGAGAGGGACAAGAAGGTATACGGTATAACGGAAAAGGGTATTCAATACCTGGATGAACACGGTGAGGAGGTAAGGTATGCGAAGAGGATGCTGAATAATCTCGGTGAGTTTCATCGTCTGGGCGGGCATGAGCTAATGGAGAGCATATCCCTCCTGATAAAGGGGCTTGATACCCTCACAGATGAGGAGAAGGAGGAAATTTCGCGTATTTTGGCAAGGACCTCAAGGCGCATTGTGAAGATTCTGGAGGTGAAGAATGTTGAATGAAAAATCAAAGCGCAACATCTCAATTCTTCTCGGAGATCCTCGGAAGGCAATAATAAAGCTCTCACTCCCTATAATTGTGGGAAGCATGGTTCAGACCCTCTACAACTTCGTGGATGGTGTGTGGGTTGCCGGTGTTGGCTCAGATTCCCTGGGTGCCGTAGGGCTCTTCATGCCCTTCATGCTCATCCTCTCTTCTCTGGCGATGGGTATCGGTGTTGGTGGAAGCTCTGCCATATCTAGGGCAATTGGCTCTGGAAACAGAAAGAGGGCAGGCAATGTTGCCGAGCATACCCTGATTGTGGGTACATTGATAGGCACTGCCATTGCATTTGCCATACTTCCATTCCTAAAGGGCATATTCCTCGCGATGGGTGCAAGTGAGCGAATCTCGGAGCTTGCATATTCTTACGGTACGGTGATAATTCTTGGCTCACCGCTCATGTTCATATCCAGCCTGGGCAATGCCATTCTTCGTGGTGAGGGTGACACCAGGAGGGCGATGTACATAATGCTGACAAGCTCACTTATCAACATGTTCCTGGATCCAGTGTTCATATTCACCCTTGGGATGGGTGTTGTGGGTGCGGCAGTTGCCACTGTTATATCAATTGCCGTCTCTGCTGCTTTTATCACTTACTGGCTCACGGTGAAGAGGGATACATATGTGCAGCTCCGCCTTAAATACTTCAAAAGGGATTTTGAGATTCTCCGTGAGATATTCTCTGTCGGATTCCCTTCCGCTCTGGCGCAGATCTCAATGGCCTTCACCATGCTTGTGCTTAACACCATTGTAATAATGGTTGGTGGCGATTACGGCATCTCCGTATTCTCAGGTGGGTGGCGCATAGTTATGCTCGCCATTGTTCCTTTAATGGGCATTGCTGCTGCGGTCACCAGTGTAACCGGTGCTGCTTACGGTGCCAGGAACTCTTACAATCTCCGCATCTCCTACCTCTACGGGGTGAAGATTGGAACGCTCATAGGCCTTGTAACGGGAATTCTCATCTGGATTTTTGCACCGCAACTAGCATACCTATTCACCTACACGGAGCAATCTTCGTATCTGGCAGGGGGAATAATTGAGTTTCTGAGGTACATGGTGATATACTTTCCCGCAGTTGCCTCGGGGATGCTCACATCCAGCATGTTTCGTGGAATTGGCAGAGGTTTGAACTCATTGCTCATAACAATAATACGCGCTCTGGTAATGCAAATCATATTCGCTTATTTCTTTGGCATCTTTCTTGGATTCGGGCTTGCAGGTGTCTGGATGGGAATTGTAATCGCCAATTTGATCGCCTCATCATTTGCAATTCTCTGGGGTGTTCATACCGTTAACTCCCTTGCACGGTCCTGGGAAATAAAATCTTAAATACTTCGTTAGGCATAACCTAACGATGCGTGGAGACGCCATATACAGGTATTTGAGGTGCGCATACGATCTTCATCTTCGTGGTGAATACATTACTCCCAAGAGCATGGCTAAGGAGCTAAATGTTAAGAGACCCACCGCCTTTGAGTTTATAAAGAAACTTGAGGAGCGTGGCTACCTCCTAAGGGATGAAGGAGGATACATCCTCACAAATCTGGGGATTCAGGAGGCGGAGAGAGTTTTGAGGAATCACCGTCTGATTGAGACGCTTCTTTACAGAGCAGGTGTTTCCCTTGATGATGCTTGTCTTCTGGCATCAAAGATAGAGATGGACATAGCTGATATTGATGTGGAGCGGATATGCGAGTATCTTGGTAATCCTACCAGCTGTCCACATGGGAAGCCGATACCGAGGGGTGAGAAATTTGAGCGCAATTGAAGTAAAAAATCTTACTGTCAGATATGATGGGTATGTGGCGATAGAGGATGTCTCCATTACAATTGATCATCCATCACTGGTTGTGGTTATGGGACCTAACGGCGCTGGAAAGACAACTTTTCTGAAGGCCCTGCTGGGTCTTATTCCATATAACGGAACCGTAAGTATATTTGGTAAATCTCCACGAAAGGTCAGAGATAGGTTGGGTTATCTTCCACAGAGGGAAAGGATAAATCTAAACGTTCCTCTGAAGGTGCGTGATGTTGTTCTGCTCCCGTTGATCTCACGGAAAACAGGAATAAAAAGATATGATGTGAAAAGGGCAAAGGAGGCTCTTGAGGCCGTAGGCATGGTTGATTTCTGGGATTCCCGTTTTGATTCCCTGAGTGGGGGTCAGCAGCAACGCGTGCTTTTTGCCAGAACCATAGTTACGGATCCAGATATTCTGATACTTGATGAACCATTTTCCGCTGCAGATGTACGTACCAAACTGGCCCTTATAGATCTTCTTCACAAACTAAAAAGAGAAAAAACAGTGATTATCGTCCTGCATGATATCAATCCTCTGGTTGAGTGCACAGACAGGGTTATTCTTCTAAACAGGAGGGTACTTGCCTATGGCACTGTAGCGGAGGTGATAACCGAGGATAACCTGGAGAAACTCTATGGTACAAAGATTCCTGTGATAAGGCAGGGACCCGTCTGCTATGTTGTTGGGGGTGATCGCCATGCTTGATATCCTGCTGATCCGTGCTCTCATAGCAATGGTTCTAATTGCGGTCGTATCAGCCACCATCGGTAGTTTTTCTGTCTTCAGAGGAAGTACCTTCTTTGTATCGGGTATCGCCCATGGAGCTCTTGCAGGGGCATCTCTGGGTATTTTTATCTCCCTAAATTTTTTCGGGGTGGATCCACTGCTCATTGCTCTTCTATTTTCCGTATTCTTTGCTGTAATCATTGGGTATGCGTCTCACAGAAGTGAGAATGTTGATATAGCCATAGGTGTGATGTTTGCTTTTTCAATGAGCATTGCGGTTCTCTTTCTCTCAATGATCAGGGAATACGCTTCCGTAGCATGGGGCCTCATAATAGGTGATGTTCTACTTCTGACAGCAAGTGATATGATTTTGCTATCTGTCTCGGTGGTTACCGTGGTTATCCTGTTTTTTGTATTTTACCGACGCCTCTTATTTGTGATATTTGATCCTGAGAGTGCTGAGGCTTTGGGACTTCATGTGTTGCGATATGAAACTCTGCTTTTCGTTCTTATTGCAGTGGGGGTAGTTGCACTTCTCAAATGCGTGGGTGCAATACTTGTTTATGCTTTGCTTATAGTACCTGCAGCCTCATCAAGACGCCTCTTTGGAAGTGTTGAAGGCACAATTGCAGGAGCTTTTATAATATCCCTCATAAGTGGATTGGGTGGGGTGTATCTCTCAATCTATCTAAATGTAGCTCCAAGCGCCCTGGCTGGATTAATCGCAGCAATCATTTACTCCATTTCTCTTTTCCGATGATAAAATTTATTTAGTACACTCGTCATTAGCATCTATGGAGCATATATTTGCCCCGTGGAGGATTGAGTATATACGTATGGAAAAAAAGGATGGATGTATCTTCTGCGAGCTGCCCGCGGAGAATGATGATGAGAATAATTTAATCCTATATCGCGGTAAGTATGCCTTTGTGATAATGAATAACTATCCATATAACCCTGGACATGTTATGGTGGCCCCGTTCAGACATGTGGGAGATTTTGATAGTTTAACCGCTGAAGAGATTAAGGAGATTCATCAGCTAGTCTCCCTGATGATAAGAGCAATAAAGCGTGCAATGAACCCTGATGGATTCAACATAGGTTTAAATATTGGCAGGGTTGCAGGTGCTGGTGTGGAGCATCACATCCATGTTCATATCGTGCCCCGATGGAATGGAGACACTAACTTCATGCCTGTGATCTCAGATACCAAGGTGATCCCCCAGGCATTAAAAGAAACATACCATGAACTTAAAACGGTTATTGGAAAACTTACCTCACCATAATCTCAGGTATGCGATTTATTGCAAAAATGACATCATATCCCCTTACTTCACCCATACCAGGGTTTTTCACTCTGTATATTTTATCAGGGAAATCATCAATCTCCCTTGCGATTTCTGACATTTTGAGTCCTGAAAAATTAGAATGTGTGAGTATATATGCGATGTAATTGGCCTGTGCTCTTTCCACAATTTGCTCGTTATTTTCAATTCTTATGGGTCTTGATAGTTGTTTTGATACAAGCCATGAGCCCTGAATTTTCATTTTCTCTAACCTTCCCATTCTCAGGAGTCTTCTTTCTTTTGGAGGTATGTATTCACAGAATTTTTTCTGAGATTTGACATCAATATATCTTGGCCGATAGTCCTCCATAACTATCACATCATCTGCAGACTCAATTAAGGGCATAGTGCCGCTTGATACAATTACGATTGATATGCCCCTGTCCGCCATATCACGAGCATTTTCAATGAGGGTTCTAACTGTTTTGTGCCTTAATATGGCATCTGCTCTCTCATCGTAATAAAGCAAATTGGTTGCACTTGTATCTTCATCAACAAGCAGAAGCTCTATTCCTATTTCAACGGCCTCCTGTATTGATGCGGCCATACTAGTGGCACCGCTGGCATTGTCCGTGGTGAAACAACCTGTATCAATTCTGGTTGGTAGATTGTAGATGAAAGTCTTAATATCAACGCATCTTGTGCTTCTACCGTCTTCCGCCCTTATCTTGGCCGAGTTGCGAATGGTAACAACCCTTTCTCTTCCATCCCCTGGAATATGGTTGTATATACCATCTCTTATGGCGTTTAGAAGGGTGCTTTTTCCATGAAAGGCAGTACCTGCGATTGCAGTTATTCCCCTTTTTATGCCCATACCCTCAATCTCTCCAAAGGATGTTTCAATTTTAACCCTCATGGGATCAGGTGTTCTAAACGGCACTGCACCTTCCAGCGGTTCCTGACAATCACCGCATTTTCTTGGGAGAATGCTTCCATCTCCAATAAAGGAAACCAGCCCGTAATCTTTTAGTTTTGATCTCAATTCTTCCTGAAGATCATACGCCTCTGCATGCGGCTTCATATCATCCATTGAAAATTCAAGTGCATGTTTCATTGCACGGGGAATATTTTCGTAAATCATCCTTTCGGCAGCATCACCAAGAATTTTCCGATGCCTGGCTGGAAGACCTATGTAAAACATAATTTGCAAATTATTTTCAAGATGAACAGCATTTCTTCTTATCATTATGTTTGTGGGTTCAGGTAAGCCCAGATACCCGCTTTTTCCCTCTCCAAGCCTACGACTCTCTTTTTTAAGGGATGCATAAACTCTTCGGTATATGAAATCCTCTATGCCCACTGTGTTTCGGGAGAATTCAGGTATCTCAAAGGGAACCTGTACAGAAATTACACTCGGAGTGGCAAAGGGATCTCCCTGTATCCTTAAGAATTCCAGCCTGTAGTCCCCTATTATCTCCCTTTTACCCAGCAATTCTTTGTAAGCTTTGTATCCTCTGCCGTCAATCTTCCTTAAGATAGATCTCAAGAAATTCACCTGTATCGCGGATTATCTACGACTTCATATTTACCATCTCTGCGGACCACAATCTTTGCAAATCCGCGCTCTGCTATGCTTCCGTAATCATGCCCTGCATCCCCCGGATAAACCGCGAGAAAGACAAAATCCTCATCGCCAACATTAATGCTCCTGTGCGCCCAGTGTGGAGGCACATAAATCACATCCCCTCTCTTCATCTCCTTCCACTGCACCTCATCACCACGCTGCATGAGGAGAATTCCATGTCCACGTATTCCGATGTAAAGCTCAGCACGGTCCCTCTTCTCGTGATAGTGGCCCTTGGTCATGTAGAACTCCTCGCCCACGGTGCCTGCATGGAGGAATGTGACGGCGTAACTCAATTCCCCCTCTCCTTCGTACGGCACAGCGTAAACTTCGTATATGACAGGATTGCCATTCTCAATTAATCTATCCAGTGCATTCTCGTCGCTGTAGAATCCACGCATATCGCTGGCTCTGCGTACCACCTTATCCTCGTAACTTTTCAGAATTCCCGAGTTAAGGTCAATTGTGTTTTTGAGCATAGCACTGAAATCATAAAAAGATATAAAAAGGTGTGCATTTTTGCTGCGAGAAGTCAAATGTGGATTCAAAAATCTATAATATTTTATAGACATGCTCCACCATGAAAATCGCAGTGCCTAGCACAGGTCCTGAGGGCCTTGAAAGTGAGGTAAGTATGCACTTCGGCCGAGCGCCTTACTACACCTTCGTGGAGATTGAAAACGGAGAGATAAAGAATGTGGAAACCATCCCAGTACCTTTTGAGGAGCATGGGCCTGGAGACCTTCCAAATTTCATAAGAGAGCATGGTGGAGATGTGGTGATTGCCTACGGCATGGGGCATCGTGCAGTGGAGTTCTTCCAGAGTATGGGAATAGCGGTGATAACAGGTGCCTATGGAAAGGTGGGGGATGTGGTCCGAGCGTTCATACAGCAAAATCTTGAGACGGATTCCAGATGGAAGGAGAGAATTGAGAAGGATAAACATGGCGAGGAGCATGGGCATAATTGAGGTTGAAAACCTCGTTAAATATTACGAAAAATTCCTTGCTGTGGATCACATAAGCTTTGAGGTCAAAAGGGGAGAAATCTTTGGATTTTTGGGTCCAAACGGTGCGGTGAAGACGACGACAATATGAATCACTCCCTCCTTGCGCCCGCTTGATTTCCTATTTCTCTCCCCTCACATACTATGTTGATCTCCTACGCCATGCCGCGGGACTGGGAGGATATTCCTCTGCAACGATTGACCTCCTTGCACTATCTATTTTCACCGCTGTTTTCTTCACTTATGGCGTGGTGATTCACAAAAGGGTTCTGGAAAAGAGGTTTTCTTAGAATAAATAGTTTGATTTAAATGTTATATGTAGCAATCAATAACATATTCACAGAGGTCTGCTGAATATTCTCCGGTTCTTCTGATGCTTTCTGCTATATATCCAAGGGCGATAGCAGTTTCCGTATTATAATCCAGTGCGGCTGAATTTATTCTCTCGCAGATATCCTTAAGATTTGAGATTTTTTCTAGTATACTTTCTGCCATAGTTATATCTTTTTTTCTGTATGCATCTATACTCCTATCAAATACCTCTAAAGCATATTTTCCAGCA
>JALSPD010000104.1 GCA_026986135.1 DHVE2 group archaeon | reverse complement strand
AACTCCCATCCTAACATAGGCATTCACAATCTCCATTTGCTTTTTGTACATATTGTCGTCCACGTGGAGAAGATCAAGATAATCCTCATCAAAAGCAAGGGGATTAAGTGTCGTGGGGACCTTCACCTTAGCATCCGATAATGAATTTAAAAAATGCAATCCTGCATCACCTATGGTCCTGTAAGATACTCCAGATATCTGAGCTGAAACCACCGGAATGAGTCTCTCAGCGTTGAAGAGTTCCCCCATTTTAACAAGGATATGCATCATCTTTGATGTAGCATTCCCATACTCACCCTCAAGCATTCTCTCCTCTTCCTTTGTGAGATACATTCAACCACCTCAGTGCCTGAACACACGATAGCCTGTAAATACCATAGCCATATCATGCTCATTTATCGCCTCTATAACCTCACTATCCCGTTTTGACCCACCTGGCTGAATAACAGCAGTTATTCCAGATTCGTACGCTTTATCTATTGCGTCTCTGAACGGGAAAAAAGCATCGGAGGCCATAACAGCACCTTTTGCACGGGATCCTGCCTTCATTGATGCCATTATAACAGAATCAACCCTGCTCATCTGACCGGCACCCACACCAATAACCATCCCATCTTTCGCGAACACTATGGCATTGCTCTTCACATGCTTCACCACATTCCACCCAAATATCATATCTCTAAGTTCACTTTCTGTGGGTTCCCGTCTGGATACCACCTCAACCTCATATAATTTTTTGGTGTTCCTTTCCTGAAGAAGATATCCAAATTCCAGCTGCCTCACCTCATACATCTCATTAGCGAGACTTTTCATTTCAATTATGCGAATATTTTTCTTTTTTTTCAGAATCTTAAGTGCATCATCCGAGTATCCAGGAGCCACCACCACCTCAATGTACTTACCCTTCATCAATGCGGCGGTTGCCTCATCAACAACCCTGTTGAAAGCCACAATACTTCCATATGCAGACATGGGATCTCCCTCCCATGCGCGAGAAAAAGCCTCGCTAAGCGTATTTCCAATGGCCGCACCACATGGATTTGCATGCTTTATAACGGCTGCTGCAGGTTCGTCAAATTCCATGACAAGAGCATAAGCAGAATCCATATCGTAAAGATTGTTAAAGGACAACTTCTTACCGTGGTGCTGTACAAAGGGGATGCTGGATGAATAAAACGCCCCTCTCTGATGAGGGTTCTCTCCATAGCGCAATCTCTCACTCAGAGGTGCCGATATGAGAAGTGTATCAGGCAAAGTATCGTAGAAACGTCTCCAGAACGCATTGTATATCATAGAATCATACGATGCGGTCAGAGCAAAAGCTCTCAGGGCATATTCTCTCCTTTTTTCTAAATTCATTTTACCATTTTTGAGGAGAGTAATGACCTCTTCATACTGGGCAGGAGAGGAAACCACTATAACCCTCCTATAATTCTTTGCAGCAGCCCTTAGAAGCGCGACACCTCCAATATCTATGTTTTCAATCATCTCATCCTCAGATGCATTTACAAACTTTTCAAATGGATACAAATTAACAACCACCATATCAATGGGCTCAATTCCGAGTCCACTGAGATCTTCCTCTGTGTTCGCAAGAATACCGCCATGTATGTACGGATGCAATGTTTTCACTCTCCCATTCAGGATCTCTGGAAATCCAGTAATATCCTTAACCCTGATTGCATCAATACCATGCTCAGCAAGATATCTGTAAGTACCCCCGGTGGATATTATTGTATAGCCCATCTCCACAAGCGCCCTTGCAAACTCCTCAAGATTACTTTTATCCGATACACTAATCAATGCCTGCATATTTTCCACATGCGATGCCACGATTAAATATTTCGGTAGTTTTTTATGGGGGATACAATTCCACATTATGCTTCGGGAAAAACTAGTGGAATGCGGAGCAATAAAATTCGGGGAATTTGTTCTGGCCTCGGGAAAAAAGAGCAGCTACTATGTTGACATAAAAAAGGCGAGCACAAAACATGAAATCCTGAATATGATGGGAGATCTTCTGGCTGAAAATGTCCGCGGTGATCTTCTTGCAGGGGTTGAGCTCGGTGCTGTGCCGCTTGTAGCCATAACAGCGGTTAAAGCGAAAAAAGATTATCTTATAATAAGAAAGGAAAAAAAGGGATATGGCACCTCAAAGCTTGTGGAGGGAGATTATAGGGAGGGCATGGTGGTGGACATTATAGAAGATGTTGTTACCACCGGTGGATCCGTTCTAAGGGCTGTAAAAATCCTAAGAGAGTTGGGGCTTCAGGTTAATCGCGTGATATGCGTGGTTGACCGGGAGGAAGGAGGAAAGGAGGCCCTTGAAAAAGAGGGAGTAGAACTCATTCCCCTCATTAAAGCAAGGGATCTTCTTGAAAATGCTACCTTTTCTCAAGATCCTCTCCACCCGCAAAGCTGAGTTGAAGAACCCGATAAACCTCATCGTATCCATAAAACATCCTTGCCGAGGTAGGAATAAGTCTCCTGAAAACATCCATGTTTTCTAATGTTTTGAAAAGCTCAATGTTTAGTTCTCTTTGCATTGTGGGGTTATCGTTTATTAGAGATTCATAAAGAGAATCCCAATCCTCGCTCCATCTGGCTATGTTCTCAACCTCTTCATCACTGAGGAGATCCACCTTTGAAAGCACATTTATATACGGTTTATAAAACCTGAAATGCACCGTCGCAGATAGAAGAAGCAATGACACAAATCCCGTGGGACTCTTTGCAAGTGCAGGATCAAACATAAATGCGAGCATGGCTCTATCTTCACCAAGGGAATCAACGATAAAATTACTTGCAGCGCGAAATGCAAAGAGTTCAAGCTGGCCTGCCGTATCATATATAACATAATCTGCATCGTAGGAATCCACCTCCCTTTTTATATCTTCAACATAGTTGGCCACCATATCCGCGGCAACGATCTGGGCACCATTGGGACCGAGTCCATACTCAGACATAACATCTTCAAGACTAACAAGATCCCGCACATCAACATCTGGCACGTAGGGAAGAATTTCCGCTCCAGGATCAAGATTTACCATTATAGTTTCATACTCATTCTTCACCATCCACTCTCTAAAAGCTGCACTGAAGGTACTCTTGCCACTTCCTGCAGGACCGACCACAAACATGCTTGCAATCATACCAAGAAATCTTTTAGAGTTATTTTAGGTTTTTCCTCCACAGGTTGCTGCTCATCTTCAATCACCATCATTGACCCAATGGCTTCATTCAAAATATCAAGGCGTTGCCTTAGATAGGGGTCCACATTGAACTCCTCCGCCAGGCGCAGGGCTTTGTCAAGGTACTTCATAACACTCTTTGGATAAACTGTAAGGACTATTCTTCCCCCGCATTTTGGACACTTACCGCTCAAAGGCATTCTGCGGAATTTGGTGTTGCAGGATATGCATCTGAATTTCTGAGTTCCAAATTTCTTGAAATTACCCATTATGTCCCTGATGAAATGATGCGATATTATTCTCGCAGCCATATCTCGCTCATCCACAGCACGTACCTTTCTTGCCAGTTCAATCTGACTTTCTATCTTTTTATTCATAGACCCAAGAGTCTTATATGCAGATTCAATCACACCAACATTTATGTCAGTTGTATCATGCGTGAATCCGAACCCCTCATATTGAGCCTCGGTGCCAATCCTTTTCTTAACAAAATCCATTATATCTTCAACCTCCTTTGGCTTTGCTTTGCGAAGGGTAGCATAGTAAAATTCCAGCGGATACCTGCTACCCACATCCACATTAAGAGCCTCCTTATCTATCTCACTTGGGTCTATCCTTACAGTAAGCACCAGGGGGGCATCCATAAGGCCACCCCTCTTTGTAGGGAGAAATTTACGGGAAAAATCAAGAAGAGCTTCAAGAAGAAGCATTATTGAATCTTCATCACCATCGCAGTTGCGTCTCTTTGCAGCATGGAAGAACGGATGTGCAAGCCCTATGTTGGCGTCGGTAAATCCAACTATTCGCCCAAGAACTCCTGCAGAGGTGTGCGGTGCAAGCCCCATAACGAGGTGCCCTATAAGATCATCCATCCTTTTCAAATTGTAGAATCTGGGCATTTTATAGAACTTTTCAAGGAGATCATCAACATAATTTGCAACTTTCAAAAGGTACTCTCCCGCCTTCTTTGGAATGATTATATCCTGAACTTTGAGTTCAAGGATCTGATCCTCTGATTCCAACGGGTTACCCATGTAATCCCTGGTGTAACCAAGTTCCCTCGCTTTTTCCAAGGTAAGCCCAACCTCCCTAGGACGAAAATGGGTAATGGCAATATCACTCATATCAAATCGGATAGTTCCATCTTTGAATACAACCACATCATGTTTTGCTCGGAGGATTCCCTTTTCAATGGGTTCGGGAAGAAATTCTGCAGACATCATCCTCTTTACTCCCTTAACATCCCATTTAAGCTCTTCAATACCGAGATTCTCCGCAGCTTTCTTTATCAGGTCTTTCAGATTCATGTGCTTTTCAACAACCTCCCCTGTGAATACTGTCCTCTCATGACACTTTGGACAGTAGGGTAAATGAGTTTCCTCGTTGCATCTCGGGCATCTTCTGATTCCAATTTCCACAGGCACGGTATCCATATCAAGGGCTGCAGTAAGCATACGCCTGTTGCCCACGGATTCTCCTACGGGAAACAGAACATGGATGGCCAATTTTTTCATTGTTCTTTTTGCAGCTTTTTCAGGTCTGCCCATTCTTGCACCTATGCGTGTAGGTGCCCTGGGCATAATCTTAACGCCTGAAAGCCTGGATACGATCTCTATGGGATCTTCAGAATCAACATCAGCCACATCCATTCTTTTGATAATATCTCCATCCCTGACATCGTATCCAAGGCACCTGAGAAGAGAATACGCGTACCTATCCACAACATACTCCTCACGCTCAAGGTGAAGTACCCCCAGATTTACAAGGATATCCTTAATTTCTCTGTTTTTCTTGATGTAAAGTACACCGTTCTCCCATCTTGAATTCTCCCCCACATACTCCGCAAGCTTAATTATATCATCCCTCTTCAGATCATGCCAGAAAAGATTGTAATCTGGATGCAGGGGTATATTATATTTCTCAGCAACCTCAAAAGCATCAAACCCGTTTTTAACCTCGCCCCGAAAACCCGCCCTCTCCGCCTCCTGCTCCCACCATTCTACAGTATAAGCAGCCGGCAAAAGAGGATAGTTGTTTTCGTTGAATTCTCCATAAGGTATGAGCATCTCACCCACATCAATTATCTTCTCCACCAGATCCACACCCTTCTCTGGATCATAGATTTTCTTTGCCTCTTCAAATGAATTTACCTGCACTAGATCCCCATTTTTTAGAAGAACTATTGGACCTTCTATACTATCGCAAGAGGTCATCCCACCTGCCTTTCCAGGTTTCTCAGTTTTAAGCTGGGTTCCAATTGCAATGAACCTGTTTAGTATCTGCATTGTTGCAGGATTCACACTTATCGTTGCAAGACCTCCAGCCCTGCATCTGCCGTATCTAAGCCTGAATCCCCCAGGTCTGGAGGGATAAGCAAATACCGGGCGCCCTGCAACAATATCCTCTATGTACTTCTCAGACTTGTTTTCCTTTGAATCTTCCTTGGCCTCCGGAATTAGCTCCGATATCCAATCCCAACCCTCTATATTCAGTTTTTCAACATAACCCTTTATCTTCTTTGCCTTTTGAATAACCCCTTCTGCAATAACCAGGCACATTCCGCCCCTAACCTTGTTTGTCGGTATCCTCGGAAGATCCCTATAGCCGCTTACCTCAAAATCCTCGGTTCCCTCACCATCTATACATATAGGGGAATTTTTCACAACAGTCTCTATCTCTTTATCCGTCGGTCTGTACTGCAGATGCTTTCTGCGATCGTAAAGCTGAATTTCTTCTTTATACCTTTCAATTTCTTCCTCGGTGGGGACGTATCTTCCGATTCCAAGTTCTTTGCGAACCTCATCCGCAATAAGAACGCTCAGTGCCTGCGCTGTACCTCCTGCACCTCTGATGGGCCCCGCATAGGAAATGGATACATAGTTTGTACCATCTGGATTCTGATTGAGCTTTATCTCTGCTATTCCTTCCAGGGGTGCCACAAGAATTCCCTCAGTAAGCACGGCGAGCCCCACCCTTACTGCTCTATCCAGAGCCTTCTCCATGCCCTCTTTTTCAAGGTATCTCTTCGCCACCTCCTTAGCGATGAGTATGGATACTATACCACGATCTCCATATCTGGATGTGAGTTCCCGTATTCTATCTGCGATGCCCCTCACATCGGTGAGCTCCTCCACCCTCGTTGCAAGATCCTTGGCACGGGGTATTTCAACATGCATTTCCGGATCAAGCCCCAGGCTGCGTGCCTCTTCAGCTATATGATAAATCTCATCTGCCCTCTTCTCCAACTCAGCAAAATATCGCTCCATCTCTTTACTCATCACAACCATTGAATTTCCCCATGCGTGCTGGGATTTTAATCTTTTGATAACGCAAAATGATGATGATCATGCTTAATCCTGCTCAATTCTCACTGTGGAAACATAAATATTGCAAGGATTCCCATCACCACAAAGGTTATCAAAAAATAGGGAAGTGAATAAAGGTGCATTTTTAGCTGAAGATTCCGTTTTGAGAGGCGTATGGCAATCAAATTGGCAAGAGAGGCTATTAAAAGGCCATTACCACCAACATTGACACCCCATGCAAGAGCATAACTGAATTCCGTGGATCTGGATAGTACCACCGCCGCAGGAACATTACTGATTAACTGCGAGAGCAAAGCCCCTGCAACGTATGATTCCACAGGGGTATGGGCTGGAATAGAAGGAATTGTGAATGAGAGCGTTGAGAAATCAAGAAAAATGAAAAAGAAAATACCGAGCAAATACCAATCCACCTCTCCAATAAGTTCGCGATCAAAAACAAACAGAACCACAGGAACGATGAATGATAAAATCCACAGTGACCCATCAATCATGAACACAAACACAGCCATACAAATTAGAGAGATTACAAATTTTCCTGATACATTTGAGCCCTCGCGCATATCTGGAGAGGATAAAATATCTATCTTTCTAGAAGGAAAGATGCCATACACAAATACTATAAGAATAAGAAAGGTTACTGAAAAAAGAGGAAACATCCAGAGAAGAAATTCCATAAAAGATGTATCGGAGAGAGTCCATAGATACAGATTCTGCGGGTTACCAATTGGAGTAAGTGAAGATCCCACATTTGCTGCAATTGCCTCAAAAATCACCAGTTTATCAATATCGTTCCCAATTACCTTTCCTATCCCCATGGTTATGGGTACCACCACGAAAAGTGCTACATCATTGGTAAGAAACATTGATAAAACCGCCGAAAAAATGACCATACTTGCTGCAAGAGAACGCTCTGTACGAACTTTCATAATGATCCTACTTGCTATGAAATTAAGATATCCGCTCCTCTCGGCAAAGGTTGTGATGACAACTAGCCCAAAAAGAGACATCATGGTTCTGGACGGAAACATTCTAAAGGATTTATAAATTGCCCATGGAAATAAAAATTCAAGAAGAATGAACAGGATGATCAGCAAGGATAGGAGAGGTTCCCTCCTGAGAATCCCCTTAAGAGATTTTTTTAAATTCACCTGACCTGTAACATCAATTTACCTAATATTGGTTTCGCATAAAAACAGTTAAATTCTAAAATGATTTGGGGAAGGGCTATGATGAGATCCCTCGCTGAAAAATGATGAGGATCTTGAGTGCTGAGCCCTGAAACCGAAAAAATAAATTTATTTTTTGTAGGAGGGTATTCTTTCAAGCAGCATGCCTTCAATTTGCAGAGGCTTCAGCATCTTTGCCACCTTCACTGCCTCCTCCAGTTTAGCCTTGGAATCCGCGTAAATTGTGTAGAGTACCTCTCCCTTCTCAACCTTCTCGCTTTTCTTCTTGTTTAGAATTATCCCTGCACCCTTGTCCTTTGGAGCACCTGCAGTTCTCGCAATTCTAACCAGGGCCTTGTTGGAAACTATTGAAATATATCCCCCATCCGGGGAATGTATATCCGCATGATATTTTCCAACGGGAACATCATCACTCTTTTCAATACCTCTGGAGCCCTGAGCATTGATTATCTCAAGGAACTTTTCTCTGGCCTTTCCGGATCTCAGGACCTCCTTGGCCATGGCTTTTCCTTCACCCCTCTCGGCAACGTTTCCAAGTTCCAGCAACATCCCCGCAATATCGGTGGCCTTTTCAATGAGAGAATTGCTAACCTTTTTCCCTTCAAGGGCCATTAAAGCCTCCCTTGCTTCAAGCGCAGGACCTATTGCCCGGCCAATTGGCTGGCCACCGTATGTAACCGCGGCTTCAACCACTATGCCCAATCTTGAGCCAAGCTCAATGAAATCCATAGCGTATTTCCTTGCGGTTCTCTCATCGGGAACCTTCGTCTCAGGACCCATGGGGATGTCAAGCACCATATAATCTGCACCCACTGCCTTCTTCTTCGCCATAACACTTGCGAGAACCTGAGAATGGGGGTCTATACCCAGAGGATACTCCACCTTAACAATCTTGTCGTCGGCAGGAGCAAGGTTCACCGCTCCACCCCATGCGAGAGTTGCGCCAACCTCATCCACTATGCGCTTTATATCACTTATCCTGAGGTCCACATGGGTCAGGACTTCCATGAGATCCGCGGTTCCAGCAGCACTGCTTATAGCACGAGACGATGTTTTTGGTATTTTAAGGCCAAGTGAGGCGGCGATTGGAACTGCTATGGGTGCATACTTGTTACCCGGCACGCCTCCAATGCTGTGCACATCAAAAACGGTGTATTCAAAATCAAGGGTTTCACCTGTATCAACCATGGCTCTGGTGGTCCACTCCGTCTCGTCCATATCCATACCCCTTATCTGAATGGCAGTAACATAGGAGGTAAGTTCAATAAGTGAGAGATTATCGTCGGTTATGTCCTTTATTATTGCGTAGATCTCATCCTTGGTCAGTTTATCTCCAAATATCTTCTTCTTTATGTAATCCACACTTGTTGGACGTGTTGTGGGGGTGATTCTAACCTTATCCCCATTCTTCACACCAAGCTTCTCCGCAATCTCCACAAACATCCCTATTTCTCCCTGCTTAATCATGCTCTGAGAAACACTAACTATCGCTGTGGTGAGATGTCCCCTTATTCCTATCTTTGCACGGTCCTGTGGATGCAATCCCAGCTCCCTGGCATCCTCCTCGTTCAGCACAATTTCATAGCCACCAACTTCCAGATCTATCCTCTTAACTTTCAACTCCAAACTGCATCACCTCCTTTATTATTTGATACGCTATGTAGGGGGATATTATACCAATCTCGGTGATTATGGCATCTATGTACTCGGGGGGAGTGGCATCAAAAACAGGGTTTCTGAACTTCACCCCAGGAAACTCTGATGGATCCGCTATTTCCTCCGCAGGTCTCTCTTCTATTTCCACAAGCTTCCCGATTACGGTTTCCGGTGAGAATTTGTATGTTTCAGCTGCAACCATGAACGGGACGCGGGCCTCATGAGCAACCAGCGCAATCTGAGAGGTACCTATCTTGTTTATCACCGCTCCATTACTGGCGATGGTGTCCGCACCCACTATCACAATATCAATATCTCTCATGAAGTACCTCACGGCGGAATCCACGATCATGGTGACATCCACACCTTCCTTCGCGAGGATCCTTGATGTAATGTGCCCCTGGAGCCAGGGCCTTGTTTCCGTGTTGAACACCTTTATCTCCTTTCCAGAGCGATGAGCCTGGATTATGACCTCAAGGGCCGCGGAGGAGTTGCAGTGCGTTAGTATTGTGGAGCCATCCCTTATTCGCTCAGCTCCAAATTTTCCAATTCTCTTTACCGCCTCATGGGACATGGCTATGAAATTCTCCGCATTCTGAACCACGCTTTCCCTCATGGAATCAAGGGTATCGCCTTCCATCCTGTTTATAACATAATACACCGCATTTCTAAGAGAGACGGCAGTGGGCCTTGTTGATAGAAGATATTTCTTAACCTCCTCAAGCTCCCTGGTGAAGTCCTCCCTTGTCCCCTGGAAATTCTCCGCAAAAACCTTCAATGCCTCGGCCGCTGCTCTCGCAATTCTCCCTGCACCTCTTATCTTCATCTCCCGAATTCCTTCCCCTATCTCAACAACTCTGGGATGCATAGAGCAGTGGTATTATATTTGAACTATTTATTATTTTCCCCCGCATGCCTTGCAAGAAAAACATAGAGGGAATTGTGAGAAAGCTCTTCGGGAAGTTCTCCCCTGGAGATGAGTTCTGCAAACTCAGAGGCACTAAAACTCAGTTTATCAGAATTGCTCATAAGGTCCTGAAGAGCCCGTGGCTCAAGAGAGCAAATTTTTTCCACAAGTGATTGCACTATTGCCAGCTCAAGGAGGGTGTAGGGTTCATTCAGAGCCCGAACCTTCTCGTATACTCTGCTCATCTCTCTGGCA
>JALSPD010000103.1 GCA_026986135.1 DHVE2 group archaeon | reverse complement strand
TCTGGGGTGTGAGAACGCCCATGATGTTCATGGTGGTGGTTTCAACATTTCCAAAGCTCTCCATCTGTCTTGCCACATCAAGCACATTGGCTCTACCCATTATCATCTCCGCCTCTATTAGATCCATGAAAGCTTCCTTCAGTTCCCTCTCTACTTTATCACGAAGGGAATTGCGAACATCAATTATCTTGAAGAATTCGGTTATCAGAGCATCTCTTTTCTCACTGAGTAACTTATGTCCATTCTCAGCCAGTTTCCTCTTCTTTCTTATTTCAAGCAGTTGCATTCTTGTTGGTTTTACACCCTCTATTATCTCGGCCATCATCGCGTTATGGGTTTGACTTTTATTAATTTTTGCCTGTACCCATTGAAAATATTAGATACGCACTATCATCACTGCTGTCTTCCCGAAAACCAGCCCCTTTTTGGATCAATTCCAATCTCTTTGGCGTATTCTCTCAGCAGATTCTTCGCCCTTTTACTGAGTTTTTTGGGCACATCTATTTCAATATGGAGTATCATATCTCCACGTCTTCCGCCTCCGAATGGAGGCAGGCCTTTTCCACGCAGGGTGATTCTGCTTCCACTCTCCGTGCCTGGAGCTACTTTTATCTTCTCTCTGCCGTCAAGGGTTTCCACCTCAATTTCACCTCCAAGAACCGCCGTGGGATAGGGTATTTTTATTCTCTTTATTACATTCTGACCATCTCTGAGGATGCCCTCAGGCATGTTGATGTACACATATACATATAGATCTCCAGGGATGCCTCCTCCTGAAGGAATCTCGCCTTTGCCTTTTATACGAAGGATGTCGCCGTCGTCAATGCCTGGAGGTATGTGGATTACAAGATCCTTTTCACGCAGAACCCTCCCTGTTCCCTTGCACTCAGGACACTTTTTCTCAATGATCTTCCCGCTGCCATGGCAGGTTGGACAGGGGGTTACGGATACGAACTGGAAGAAACCCTGCTGTTTTACCACCCTTCTCTGTCCCGTTCCTCCGCATGTTGGGCATGTTTTAATCTCGCTGCCTGGTGCCGCTCCGGTGCCCTTGCATACTGGACAGGTATCGTAGGTGCGCACCTTTATCTCTCTGTCTGTGCCTGTAATCACATCTCTGAGATCAATTCTCACCTGGGTGGATATATCTCTTCCCCTGGTGCTTTTTTGAGATGAGAATCCAAAAAAGTCCTTAAAAAAATCTCCAAAACCGCCGAATATATCCCACACATCTGAGAAATGGGTGAAGTCGTTCCATGTGAATCCTTCTTCGCTGAAAACTCGTCCCTTAAGCCCCTCTTCCCCGTACTTATCGTATATTGCACGTTTTCTATCGTCCATTAGTACCTCGTATGCTTCGCTGATCTCCTTGAATTTTTCTTCGGCCTCCTTGCGGTTTTCCGGATTGAGGTCGGGATGGTACTTCTTTGCAAGTCTTCTGTAAGCTCTCTTGATCTCATCTTTGGTTGCATCGCGCGAAACGCCCAGTATTTTGTAGTAATCCTTGCCCATTTTTACCGAGCCTTAATTGGCTGATTCCATATTAAATTTTCAAATGGAAGAAAGTTAGTTCTTTTCCTCGTAGTTTGCGTCGTGAATTCGCCCTCCGTTTCCACCGCCAGTGCCTGTATTTTGATCTGGACCACCCTGCATACCCTGGGATTGCTGAGCTGCCGCCTGCTGGTATATTGCAGTACCTATCTTTTCCACCTTCTTTGAGAGGGTTTCAATCTCCTTCTTCACATCATCCGGAGATCCTTCTTTCAGTACCTTTTCGGCATTCTTAAGTTCCTCCTCCACCTCTCTGCGTATCTCCTGGGAAACCTTGTCTCCATACTCATCCAGGGATTTTCTGGTGGCGTATATCAGGCTCTCAAGCTTGTTGCGGTTCTCAATTTCCTCTCTTCTCCGGCGATCTTCCTCTGCAAACTTCTCTGCCTCTTTCTTCATTCTCTCAATTTCCTCCTTTGAAAGTTTTGTGGATGCAGTTATAGTTATGCCTGTTTGCTTTCCTGTACCCAGATCCTTGGCGCTCACATGAAGGATGCCATTTGCATCAATATCAAAAGTCACTTCTATCTGGGGCACGCCTCTGGGTGCAGGTGGAATTCCCGTGAGATGGAACATTCCAAGAGAGACATTATCTTTTGCCATCGGACGCTCACCCTGCACAACATGGATTGTCACCGCAGTCTGATTATCCGCCGCAGTTGTAAATATCTTTGATTTCCTTACAGGTATGGTGGTATTTGCAGGGATGATTGGTTCAACAAGACCACCCAGCACCTCAACACCCAGCGTGAGCGGAGTAACATCAAGTAGTACTATGTCCTTTACCTCTCCTGCAAGTACCGCGCCCTGTATGGCTGCGCCTGTTGCCACGCACTCCATCGGGTCAATACCCCTTTCCACCTTCTTTCCCATGTACTCCTCAACGAATCTCTGCACAATAGGCATTCTGGTGGGTCCGCCCACAAGGATTATCTTATCTATATCCTCCTTGCTCAAACCTGCATTTTTCAGGGCGGCGTCAATGCTTTTACCGCATCTCCTTACTATGGGTTCCACCAGCTCTTCAAGTTTTGCACGTGTGAGGGTTACATTAATATGCTTCGGTTCACCGTTTACCACAGTTATGTATGGTAGATTTATGTCAGTTTGCAGAACGGTTGATAGTTCTATTTTTGCCTTCTCGGCGGCCTCTTTGAGGCGGATGAAGGCATTCTTATCCTCTCTTAGATCCACCCCGTGCTCCTTTTTGAACTCTTCTGCCAGCCAGTCTATAATTGCATTGTCCATATCTGTTCCGCCAAGGTTCGTATCGCCTGCTGTGGCAAGCACCTCAAAAACACCACCGCCGTACTCCATTATTGTAACATCAAGGGTTCCACCACCAAAGTCAAACACCATAATCTTAAGCTCCTCATCCTCTTTATCAAGTCCGTAGGCGAGGGCTGCCGCCGTTGGTTCATTTATTATGCGTACCACCTCAAGACCGGCAATTTCTCCTGCGTCCTTGGTCGCCTGTCTCTGATTATCGTTGAAATATGCAGGTACGGTTATCACGGCTTTTTTTATCTCCTCCCCGAGAAATGCTTCTGCATCCCTCTTTATCTTTTGCAGTATGAACGCGCTTAACTGTTGCGGGGTATATTCTTTGCCGTAGATTTTGTATTTGTAATCTGTTCCCATCTTTCTTTTAAACGCATACACGGTTCCCTCAGGATTTGTGAGAGCCTGTCTCCTTGCAGGTTCTCCCACCAGAAGCTGTCCGTCCTTCGTGAAAGCCACATACGATGGAAACGCCTTCCCGTAAAGTGTGTTACCCTCCGCGCTGGGGATCATTTTAACTGTTCCATTTATATACACTGCCGCCGCGGAGTTACTCGTACCAAGATCAATTCCTATTATCTTCTCTCCCATCTTCATTCACCTCCCTCTTTTTTGATACCATAACCTTTGCATGGCGTAATACCATACCGTTGAGCATGTACCCCTTCTGATAGACTTCCTTAACAATTCCGTCCTCCTCTCCCTCCACCACAGCGATTGCTTCATGGAGCATGGGGTCAAACTTTTCTCCTATGCTTTCTATTTCCTCAACTCCAATGGATTTCAGTATTTTTTCCATCTGTTTTAAAACGAGTTCAATTCCTTTCTTATCCACATTATCTCCCCTTACAGCGCGCTGTAGATTCTCGTAGGGCTCAATGAATTCTCTTACAATTTCTGCTCTGCATTTTTCAATTTCCATTTTCTTTTCCCTTTCAAGCATTTTTCTGTAATTGTCCATCTCCGCAAGTTTGCGTAGGTACTTATCTCTGTACTCATCCCTCTCTCTGCGAAGTTTCTCTATGGATTCATCCTCTCTGCTCTTTTCCTCATTTTTCTTAATTTCCTGATCTGCCACAATTATGTGAATTAACACTTCTATTTAAAAATTGCTGAAACACAAGAAATTCCTTCCCATATCTTTATATACACCGTTACAAATCATTATCCCGATGGACAAACGTTCCGGTGAGGATTCAGTATCCATACTGTTCCAGGCCCTGGAAGATCTCAGTGAGAATTCGGGCCGTATAAGCAGAAAAATTCTTATCACCTTCTATCTGCTGCTGGGTTGGCTCACAATTGCCATTCTGTTATGGGCCATCGCTGTCATTGATCTCATGCTGGCTGACATAGTTGTTTATGCTGCCCTGATCACTCTTGTTATACTCGCCATGATACAGATAATTGAGATTCGCGAAAAACTTGCAGTTGTTGTATCCCGATATCAGGCCTACAGACATATTGATAGCATGAGTATTTCGGTGCCTCCTGGAAGTGATGCCGTGGATAGGTTCCTGAAGTTCCTTGATAACACCTATAATTTTTCAGAGCGTCTTCGTGGCAGAGGAGGTAAAATTGAGAGGAATGTTGAGATTGGGGGCGTTAAATTTGATGTTTATGCGGAGATTTCAGGGAAAATGTTTGATTCTCTACGTGGGGTAAAAAGCTATTCTTTCTACCTTGTATGGCTCCCGCATTCCAATACGGACACTGTGAAAAAAATAATTGAGGTTGCCGTGAACAACTCAAAAAAGAAGAACCTTGATCTGGGAAGAATTGTCATAATTACCGATGAGATCAGCGATGAACTTTATGATTATATCCTGAATCAGAATATCCCTGTTCAACTCGTGGTTGAGATGGAAGATGGCACATACGATTTCATACCCTTCATAGGGCCTAGACCTGATCTTCTGCCCTGAACCATGCTGGCAAACCCACATAGCGGTAGTGATCTTCAATCTGCTCTCTGTATAGGTCCATGTAAAACCTGTTCCATTTTGCAAGATGAAGCACACCCTTTTTTGTAATCTTCACCAGAGTTTTTCTTCCCTCAGTTACAATCTCAATCAATCCTTCCCTCTCAAGTTCATTGAGTACCTTCTCTGTCATTTTGTGATTGCTTCTTATCTCGTGTCTGATGTCTGATTTAGTTATCTCATAATGGGAGTTTTCTATAATTTGATCAATCTTTTCCTCAAGACCCCTCTGATATAGATTGACATCTAGCGCATGGGCTAACATGTTTAGCACAATTACCCGATATACCTTGTAGCTCTTGTACCTGTGCGCCAACGAATGTATTATGAGAACGGTTGGATTTTAACTTTTCTGAGCATTTACTATTTACTTTTTAATTTTAATGTAAAGCCAAACTGCTCGCAGAGAGTATATGGAATATACAAGGAGTCCAAAAGCTGGAGCAAAGAAGTATCTGATTTTTTTCTCCTTTATGTACCTGGCAGATCTCACGAAGATCCACAGGGATCCGAGGAAGAAAAGAATGGAGTAGAGAAGCAGAGGAAGATATGAGAATGGAATGAGCAGTGCAAATACTATGAAGAGGAGAAACAGCATGGACCAGCCAAGGTTATCCCAGGGGGCAACTCCAATTTCTCTAAGAACCTGAGCCACTCCCTTTGAGCGTGCCCTCTGCCATGCCCTCACCTCCTTGAAATTTCCAGGCAGGGAAACATGCACAACAGCGTCCTTTGCAATGTCCTGATTGAGGCGAATTCCCATTTTCCTGAGTAGGAGCGAGAATCCATAATCCTCAGAGCGCACCGTCTCAGGATACTTCACCTTCTCGCATATCTCCACACGCTCTCCCTTGTTATTTCCAGGTATGTGCACCCTGTAAAGGTTCGGGATAACGAGATGGAGCGCGTGGTACCAGGCGAAGGCATGGCCGTAAAAATCGCCCTGCACAACGGGCACGCCGCCAACAGCATCCTTTTCTGCAAGGGAATCAACCATTGCCCTCATGTATCTGGGAGAATAAACATTCTCGGAATCGCCCCATACAATGGCATCGTAACCTTCGGAGATTGCGTAATCGCATGCCTCCCTTCTGGCATAGCCGGTGCCACCCAGACGCTCCTGCACCTTGAATTTTATGCAGGGATACTCCTTCTCGTATCTCCTTGCTATCTCCTCAGAGTTGTCCCTGGAGGCCCCGTCAAGAATGAGAACATCAAAGAACTCGCAAAGTCCATCCATTCTGGCTATGGAATCAAGGCATTTTTCAAGGGAAACTGCGTTGTCCTTATTTAGGATAACCAGAAGCGCTCTCATGCCAATCCCCTTATTCTCTCAGCCATTGCCATCGCCCTTTTCCATACGGCATCCATGTTGAGGTACTCCCAGTTCCCATGGCGTCCGAGGGTGTATATGCGCATTTCTTCAAGTTTTTTCCTTATTCTGGGAATGATTTCAAAGTACCTGTGATCCGTCACCACATACGCATAATGATTGACCCAGTGCTTTGCAACAATAACTTCAACATCAATGCCCAGTTTTTCAAGGCCTTCAATGACCCTCTCCTCTGGATTCTCAACTCTTTCATTGGGACGATGAGATATCTCCGCGATTATTGTCCCCATCCCAGGTGGTGCCATGTTCGGGCTGTAATTGCTCAGGAAGGCGAGGCGGTGGAATGCAATATCCTTGTCGGGAACATATAGCCAGTGAAAATCGGGGATTTTGCCCTTAACTCCGAGACCCACCACGGTGACGGAATTATAATCAAGCTCCTCTGCAAGGTTTGCGAGCTCTCCTCCAGCAATGCGGGCCATCACGGGAAGTGGAATGGTTGAGACCATGTAATCGTACATCTCTCCGTTAACCGAAATGCCGTCTGAGCTGGGCATCACCTGTGATATCTCCTCACTGAGCCGGAGGTTCTCATTAACCTCCTCTGCAAGCGCTATTGCGAGGGATTCTATACCTCCGTGGAGAGGATAAAAGAATCTGAGCTGATGCGTGTATCCCTCAGTTTCAAG
>JALSPD010000102.1 GCA_026986135.1 DHVE2 group archaeon | reverse complement strand
TGCAAATGTGTAGATTATCGGCACGGTGTAACCGTCCTTAACGCTCTCCTCTATGAAGTATTTGTCCAGAATTACCCCGAATTCTCTGAATGTGTTCTTATCGCTCCTCAGCAATGGCGTGCCTGTGAAGGCGAAGAATTTTGCATTCCTGAGTGCTCTTTTCATCCTCGCCGCAAGTATCCCGTACTGGGTGCGGTGCGCCTCGTCCACAAACACGAATATATTTTTCCTTTCCACTATGCCGAGTTTTTCTATCTCCTCAAGATCTATACCACCCCGCTCCTTGAATTTCTGAATGAGGATAACGAAGAAACCCCTCTTTCCACGGCCACTGTCAAATCTCAGTATGCGCTCAAGATCTGCAACACTCCTAACGCGATCCACGAGTATTATTCCTCCAAAATCAATGCCGCAGAGAAACTCAAAGAACTGCTCCTGCAGTTCTCTACGATCCATCACAAAGAATATGGTGGGCTTCTCAAGGCGCTCATCCCTGTAGAGTTTGTAGGCGGCAAAGATCATGGTTAGCGTCTTGCCGCTTCCCTGCCAGTGCCAGATAACGCCACCTTTGCCATCCATAGCATGGCGATATATTGCCTTCACAGCCCTGTACTGCATGAACCTTGGCATGAGCTTGTATGTTCCTCCCCTGAACTGATAGATGAATATGAAATTCTTAAGCACATCCAGCAGGGTTTCAGGAGAGAGAAGAGAAACAACGCCGTTCATCTCGTCAAAATCTCCGATGCCCCATTTCTGCGTTTTGATGCGAGAATCGTCATCAATCCACGGCATCGTCGCGTAAACCCTTGCTTTCGCTCCTATCGCCGCATTTATCTGCACGAACCTGAAAAGATCAGGCAGGGATTTCTCGTAATTTCGCAACTGCTTAAATGCATCATACCATGTTTGCGCACCCACTGGATTCTTGCACTCTACCGCCGCAATGGGTATGCCGTTCACGAAAAGAACCACATCCAATCTTTTTTCTCTTCCATCTGGGGTGAGATATGTCACCTGATTGCTCACCACGAAGCTGTTCTTTTCAATCTGCTCGTAATCAATTATGTTCAGGGGCACCAGCCCACGGCCCTTGATATCCAGGAAAACGAAGCCGTTCTTGAGATGGTGTAGTGTGTCCTTCAATCCCTCCAGCCCCGCGCGGCCCTGAAGCGTGAACAGGAGGCGATTGAAGATATCATCGGTAATCTCTATTCCCATCTTCCTCGCATTCTTCTCCACAAATTCCCGGAGGTACGGTTTTATTATCACCTCATCCGTGGATCGCGGAAGGTCTGAGCCCTGAACATATCTCCAGCCCTTCGCAACCAGCGCCTCAATTATCGGCTTCTCACACCCTTCCCATTCAGGCATCTTCGGCGTCCTCCTTTAATAGTTTTTTACCGTTGATCCAAATTTCCAAATAAGGAAATATTAAAATTGGGACTAATATTATACTCAAAAGAGATGGAAAATTTATAATTAATTCCGGTAGTTCACTAATTTTGTATCCAAAGAATAATCCTATTCCTGCATATAGCAAAGCATATATCATCCCACCCAATACAAATAATGAAAAAATAACATCTAGCAAACTCATTTTATAAGTTTGCTTATTTTTTTCTCTATTTTCTATTAATTTAATAAGTTTGCTAAAGGATAGAAAATAAACAACAACTATAACCAAAATCCAAACGCAAAAAAAACTTAATGATAAAACTATCGCTTGAAAAGGAGATAAGAATACCGAAAAAATTTCACCGAACGAAAAAAACAAGAAAGTATCTATTAACACATAGCTAACCCACAACTTTCCAATTCTAATTTTATATGAGTTTAAGTTTTCGCTTGATATGATTTTAGTATACTCCAAGGATTTGTTAATAAATGGAAGTAGCAATAAAATTAGGATTATGTATGTTAAATCCACCACTCACACCACCCCCTCCGGCACCCGCTTGCGGCCTGTGAGGAGATCCTGCATCAATCCTTTTTTCACCCTCTCCAGCTTCTCCCGCCGCGCGCGCAGGAGTTCCAGTTTCTCATCCACCGCACCCAGAATCTCCGCAATGCGCCGCTGCTCGGGGAGCGGCGGGAGGGGGAGCTTGAAACTCTTTAGCACATACAGATAAATATTCGATTGGGCGCCACCACTGCTGGTAGAAATTAATTTTCCTCTTAAATAAATTATCATATATTGTAAAAACCTTGGATCAAATCTATTCTCTTGCTTAGGTAAAAGTGCGGCAATTGCTTGATTGGTAGCGGCGCTTATTCCAAGTAGTCCAGTTTTTCCAACTGTAGCTCCATATAATGCAATAAGCAATGTGTTTTTAGGAAAAATTTTAGCACTTGAGTTTTCTAATCCTGATTTTGTTATAAACTCTTCAGAAGACAATATTATAGAATCGTTAAGTTCTCCTGATTTAATCCATGGTATAGTTCCACCAATCCAATAACTGGCTTCCTTTCTGTTAGGTGTTCCTCCGCTCTCTATTTTAGAAATTTCCCCCAACCTCACCACTTCCCACTCCTCCGGTATCTCACCGATTTCCGTCTTCTTAAACTTCTCATGCCCGAGCCCCCGCGTAAGCAATCTTTGCATTAATCCCCTCTTCACCCTCTCCGTCCTCGCAATCGCCTCGTCCGTGAGCGAGAGCGCCTCGTCCACAGTGCTGAGAACCCTCGCAATGCGCCGCTGCTCGGGGAGCGGCGGGAGGGGGATTTTCATATCAAAAACATCTTTGTCGCTTACGGCAGGATATGTGGCTCCCACCATCCTTGCAGATATTCTAGTTATAAACCTATCAGTAATCACATTATAAAATATCCATTCTGGAATGGTCTTTTCTGTGTTTGCTCTCAAAACACAAAATCCCGTAAAACAGATTTCCCCATCTAACTCTGGCGGAACAATAGCTATATTTTTTAGATAGGGTCTAGTAGTTGCAAACACCACATCTTTATGCTTTATCCTTTTTCTCGCCCTAGACGGTGCATTTTCCCCAGTTATAATATTCCAGCCTTTCACCTTAAAGAATATGTTATCTATGTTTGAAATATCCAGATATTTGAATTTTGCATTTTTTTGTTTGGTGGGATCAATGTTTTCTGTAGGTATAGTAACCTCCCCCAACCTCACCACTTCCCACTCCTCCGGGAGCGGGCCGATGTCCGTGTTCCTGAATTTACTTTCTTTGTAGAACTCAAACTTTTCCCGCATTTTCAGGTACCTCCAATTTTTACTATAATAATCAATATCAAAAAACCGAAAAACACTAGACTATACAATGGTTGAATAGCTATCATCATCAATCCAATAAAAAATGAAGATGCACCTAACGCACCGGTGAATCCAAGATTATCAAAGACGCTCCCTAATATGTAGGTGCCTACCAAAAGAAGTACAACTGAACCAATCCAGAGATATGTATCCCAGCCATATACTCCATTTGTTTTATACCACACCGCTAAAGCAATCATGGATATTCCCCAACTTGTAATTTTGGCAATAGCAACCGAGTCTTCCATCTAACACACCTCTATAATTTGAAATCTTCTTCCAAACTCTTCATATATTTCAATGCAGTGTTTGATATTCTCTAACATTAGTTTAACAATTTCAGCAGCGGCGTAAGTCAAATCCTTTAGCAAATTACCAATTTCTTTAAAAAATTGTATGAGCTTATTTGTTAGTTCATAAACAAACTCTTTTAAGGGGTCTATTATATTCTTTTGGATCCTCTCTCTGTTGTCATAAATAATTTTTGCAGAAATAAGGCCAACTATCACTCCCCAAAGCTTTCTTTCAGGAGTTAAATTAGAAAACCAATTCATGAATTCTTTCATCCCCTTTTTAATTGATTCTATAGCCTTAACAGCAAATTTATAAAGAGCTCTCATAACTAGAAATAGAGCAGTAATTATAATCCTACCTATATAAACAACCAATTTAGGTAAGACATCTACCGTTATCAGCAGCGCTAAATTCCCCCTTTCTATTTCGTAAAGAACCTTCTTTAAATGACCTACATTTTTCATTGTTTGTATCCCATATAAACTTATAAAATGTGAATCTCTGCTCAATATTGCATCAGCATTATCTGAAAGATACAAAATTAAATATGGTAAATCGTCAGGATCGCGTTCTTTCAGAGCATTTATAATTTCCTCATATCCTTTTTTTCCTGTGCTGTAAACTTTTTTGAGTTTAATTTTAGAAATATATTTTTCTTTGATCACTTTCCTTATCTCCTTCTCGGTTCGGTTAGTTTTTTTCACGATCTCTCCCATGTGTTCTTCTATTTCTTCAAGAATATAAGAGGGGGAGACAGCATCTATTATTGTATGGTCTAAAAGACTTAGAAAACTTGATTTTCCATTTTTAAAATATGATATGACTTCAGAAATAATTATATTGGCATCAACAATTATCTTTACTCTGAATCCTCCGCTAAATATCATATTAAGATAATTTTCACCCACCCATATATCAACTAAATTCTTGATAGGCGTTGGTACATACTCTTGAAAAAGATACATCACCCTTTCGTACCACTCTCTAACTGCCATACTCATATATATCACCTTCTTTTTCTAACCCCTTTATACGGAAGCCCATCTTTCTTTACTCCAATTATCTTTCCTGTTGTAGAGTCTATCTTTACTTCTTGGATTGTATACCTGATATTTTCCTCTGACCATTCCTCTTCTCATTGGCACTCTATCAGCTCTAGCCGCCATTTCTAGTATTCTCTTTGCTGCGTAAGTATGTGGTGATGTTACTGCCTCCTTTGCTTCCATAATTCCCAGTATTCCCCTCGCAGTATTTCCAATCATTTTTCTCGCTTTTCTTTCCTTCCTACTTCTCATTTTTGCCATAGTAATCACCTCAAACATTCAATATCTGATTTGTGATTATATTAATTTTTTCCACCAAATTTGGTAAATAAGTTGATAAAATAAGATATGCTGACTTATCATCAAACATCGCTCTCACCCCCTTTTTGCTCCATTTTTACCTCATTTTTTCCTCTCTTCTGCCCGTTTGGTGCTCCTTTCATGCCCCTTTTGCCCGTTTTATGCCCCTTTATAGTGTAATAAGTGCCCCGTCCCGTAGTACCGTGTTTCTCAAATATTCCCTTCTCTTCCAGAATTCTCAAATCCTCTGTTGCCTGTCTCTTTTTAATCCCCGTAATATTCTGGTACTCAGCATTGCTTATCCTCCCGTGCTCCTTCACATAAATGACTGCCTTTATTTGTCTCTCATTCAGGCCCATTTTTCTCAAATTATCCTCGTTGTAAATATCCTTCCAGAAGGTCAGGAGAATGCCACCACCACGCTCTTCAAACCTGGGCTCTGGAAGCCCAGCGTTCTTGAACGCGTTTAAAATCCTCAGGGTTCCACTTCCCCACTTCTCAATGTATCCCGCAAGGTAAAACACCTCCGCGATCAGTTTATTTCTCGGATGGGAATGATGCTCCCTGTAAAGATCCTCAACCTTCAGATCATAGGGCAATTCTCCCGGGTTCCAGATGGTTATATGATCATCGTAAATCTTTATCTGTATTTCCTCCGGCCTGCGGTAATCGCGATGAATGATTGCGTTTATTATTCCCTCTCTCAGAGCATTTAGGGGGTAATCCCACACCTCTTTTCTCCTAACATCCTCTATTACAAATCTCCTGTTGAGGTGCTTCTTCACAGCCTCCATAACGCTCTCCACCTGCCTGAACAGATTGCCCCCTACATCCACAGAATCCACGATCTCGGAATCCTTGAATCTTCCCACTCTAACCACTGCATTCATAAACACATCCTGCGGCTCCTTTCCAAAAAGGAGCAACGCGGCACGGGTAATTTTACCATCCCGCACAAGATGCAATTTTTTGAGTATCTCCCCCTCCCCGTAGTTTAATCTGGCCATCTTTGCAAATTCACGCACAGCATCAAGGTCAATATCCGCCATGCTTGCCTCCACTTCATAATGATCCCAGCTCATTCCTGTGCTCATCTCAAACAACTCGGATATTTCTCTGGATCCCAATTTCCTGTTTGATGCATTTACCCGCAGGTACGCTCTTCCCCTGTACATAACCGGCTTTATGGGACTCTCATCCACGGATATGACCACAATCTGTTTCCCGTTCACCTCAAATTTATCAATTTCAGGTATGATCCTCGGCTCTGTGTTTTGTGAGATTTCGTTAATCCACTCCACCATGGTGTTTCTCTGCAATGTGACTCCGATAATCTCCCCATCATCCCTTACACCCACTATAATGTATCCTCCTCTACGATTGGCCATTGCAACGGCTGTTTCTATAACCTCCCTGTCAAAGCTCCTTTTAAATTCCACAGTTTCCGATTCTCCAAACTTGATGAGGTCTAAAACATTTCTCACTTCATCACCCTCAAATACTCCTCTATCCTCTCATTCACCGCCTTCATTTTCTCCTCAATTCTTCTCAGTTCTTCCCATTCCGCATGCACATCTATCTCCTCCTCTTCCACTTCGGGAAACACATAAAGGGTGACATTGAGATTGTAATCGTTGTCCTTTATCTCCTCCATGCTAACAACCCTGGAAAATCCCCCCTCTTCAGAAAAATTGCGGTAAGCGTTGACTATCTTCTCAATGTTCTTCTCACTCAGAATGTTCAGCTTGCGCACATCTGGATGCTTCTCGTACTCCTGCGATGCGTTGATGAACAGAACATTTCCTTTGCGTTTATCATCCTTTTGCCTGTTAAATATTATTATCGCTCCCGGCGCTCCAGTGTTGTAAAACAGCTTCTCGGGAAGGAGAATCACGGTATCCACAAGGTCCCTATCAATAATCTTTGCCCTTATCTTCTTCTCTCTTCCCCCACGGAACAGTGCGCCGTTGTCGATGACCACCCCCACAATCCTGCGGGAGGAATAGAGCATGTGTTGAATCCAGGCCCAGTCAGCGCTCTGCTTGGTGGGAAACCCGAACTCAAACCGCTCCTTCCAGAATTCACCTGTCTTCAATTTCTCCTCTGGATACCCATCCTGATTCCATGGAGGATTCGCTATCACAACATCAAATTTCTTTGGTTTGCCATTCTCCAGAATCTTCGGATAGAGAAGAGAATCACCCAGCGCGAGCTCGGCGCTCTGTATATCGTGAATGATGAGATTCATCTTGCAGAGTCCATATGTTGTTTGATTGTGTTCCTGTCCGTACAGGAACAGGCGTTTTACCTCCTCGCCATATCTTTCGCGAACATATCGGTGTGATTCAATGAGCATGCCTCCAGATCCGGCGGCCGGATCGTAAACAGATTCCCCCGGCCTGGGGTCAACGATGTTAACAAGAAGTTGAATAACCTCCCTCGGAGTATAGACCTCGCCTTCCTTTGCCTTCTGCGGCGCAAAATATCTGAGAACCCATTCGTATGCGTCGCCCAGTATGTCCGATGAGACCTCTCCAAGGTCAATCTCGCTGAACAGTTCAACCAGCTGATGAAGAATGGATAGATTCTCCCGGTTTACTGTGAAGGATATGAACTCAATAGTGGCAAACACACCCTTCAAGTCGGGATTTAACTCGGCAATTTTCTTTATCGCCTCGCTGAGTTTTTCAGGTAATTTGTTCACATCCCTCCTTATCTCTTCCCAGAGTAACTCTTCAGGAATTGCAAATGAATGAAAATCGGGATTCTTCGCTTCCCTTTCAGCAATTTCCCTGGGTATGCCCTCATCCACAAGTTCCTCAACCTTCGCACGATACTCCCTCATCCACTTATCGCTTATTCTTTTCAGAAATAACAGGATGAGGATGTACTTGTAATCCACACGCGTTCTTATCAGAGCCGCGGCTTTTTTCATGAGCGATTCCAGATCACCCCGTGTAAATCTTTCGTCCCTTCTAACCAGACGGTATATTTTAACACGGCGATCTTCAATATCTACCCTCTCTCTCAGCAACCCCTCCTTCTTTATGTCTGAGAGTATCCGCGATACCTCCTCCTTCTCATCTCCAAACCTGCTCTTGAGAACTCTGTAAGCGTCCTCCCTTCCAAATTCCTCATCTCCAAAATTCTCAAGAAGAAGTTCATACCTCTTTTTCACCCATGGTTTTAGTGCCATATTTGGATATTCTCACCTCATTATTTAAATTTTTCTCCGAAGGTAAACCACAATGATTATCTGGTTTACTATTTTCACACCTTTAAAACAGAAGAGGAATAATTTCGTGGAAAAAAGGGCAGGTCGGGATTCGAACCCGAGTAAACGGGATCTGCAGTCCCGCGCATAACCTCTCTGCCACCTGCCCTGTTGCAATCAGTGATTGGATTCGGGTTTATTACCTTTTCTCTTACCGCTATTGTACCCACACCTCTCTACCGCGAGAATAGGTTGCCATTACCCTGCCTGAATGGCCCAGAAAAACTGCCTTGGAGAGCACATCCCTCGTGTCCTCACCCTGAATATCCAGCACCACAAAATCCGCATCCTTGCCCTGCTCAAGGGAGCCAAGGCGGTTGTCAAGTCCGAGAACACGGGCTCCACCAAGGGTTGCAAGGTAAAATGCCTTCTCTGGAGAGATGGGATTCGCATAGCATGCGTCTCTGCATACCTCAAGCATGTTGAAGTAGGGTCCTGCGGCCACATCAGAGCCGAGGCCAACCTCCAGCGAAAATTCTTCAATTCTGGAAATAGGCATCACGCCGCTATGCAGGAAGAAGTTTGAGGATGGACAGTGCGCTATCTTCACCTTCCTTTTTGAGAGAAGATTGAGCTCTTCGTCGCTCAGATGAATGGCATGAGCAAGAACGGTTCTTGGAGTTAGCAGGCCTGCTTTATCGTACACATCTGCGTAATTCATTCCGTACATTCTCCTCACGAGTTCCACCTCATCCCTCTGCTCGGAGATGTGCGTCTGGATTCTAATTCCAAGTTCCCTCGCAATTTTTCCAGTTTCCCGCATAAGTTCCATGCTGCATGCGGGTGCAAAGCGAATTGTGAGGACGTACTGCAACCCCTCACCGCTCCATTTTTCGTGCATCGCTCTTATCGCCCTCTTCGCATCCTCCACGCCGGTCATTAATTCCTCGGGCACATTCTGGTCCATGAGGGTCTGGCCCATTAGGACATTCAAACCGCTCCTTTTTGCCGATTTGAAGGCGGCGTCTGTTGCCTCCATGCCTGGAGGCCCGTACACCATGGCCGTTGTGGTCCCATTCATGGCCAGTTTTTTAAAGAAATACTCCGCGTTTTTTTCCGCATACTCGGGATCAAGAAACTTCTTTTCCTCGGGGAACACGTATTTTTCAAGCCAGTCCAGGAGATTGGGCATCCATCTTCCCCTAATTCTCACCTGCGGGAGATGGATATGCGTATCCACGAATCCAGGTAAAATTAGATGGTCCTCAAAGTCAATAACCTCATCTACATCTGGGCTTCCATTGGATATTCCTATTATTTTACCATTTTTAACCAGGAGATAGCCTTCGGTATCCAGAATATTTCCTTTATCTGTCCATGTGATTATCCGTCCTCTGTATGCCTTTTTGTTCATACCCGGTGTGATTGCTCTTTATCTATATCAACATTCCGAAGGGTGCTATGTAGTATCACAAAATATATATCACCGAACACCATTCTCCCTCTAATGCCGGGTAATAGAATTAAGGTTGTTAACGACATTGGTGATTTGGTATCAGTATTCTATTCATGCAATACAGAGGTGAAGAAAAAGGTTTTTCAGGAGGTCACCAAAAAATGGTGCACTATGGAAGAGATTGAGGAGAAATATGGAGAGGAGGGTGTGCGAGCACTCAAGTACCTTGAAAACATAAAGTTTGTTGAAACACAGTGGGTTACCACTGGCAAGGGTGTTGTGAGGGCATATCATACATACTACGATCTCTTTCAGATTACTCTCACCATACCCATCCTTGAGGCCTCTGAGGTTCTGAGGGTAATAACTATGCCCGAAGAGGAGTTCAGAGAGTGGGAAGAGAAGATTTTGGATATAGTTAAAAACGAGAACAATTTTATGGGGTACATTGTAGAAAAGCTGGGTATAAGCCAGATAATGCTTCGTGCCCTTGTAAAGAGGAGTGACAGGATGGAAATCAAGGGGATGGCTGTGGAGGTGGTGTAGTTTGCTTTTTGAAGCATGGTCTACCTGGGAGGAGGAGAAACTGGGACTTGTGGCTGGAGTTGGTTTTGTGCTCATAGGCGTTTTCTCTTATTTAATTTATACAATGTGGATGTATGTTGGCCTCATAGCTCTGCTTCTTCTTGGACTTGCAATGGCCTCCTCTGGTGTCACGGCAGTGCTTTTTCAACTTCCCAGGATAAGAGGTGTGCGGGCAGCCATAAGTACCTTTCTTGGAGGTATAACAATTGGCCTTTCCATAATTCTACTCGTAGCGGCCTGCGGCCAGGTTGCTGCGGATCTTCTTAAATCAATAGCATTGTATATTGCCATGGGTATGGAGGTTGTCCTGTCCTTCTTTTCGGTGGGTTTTCTTATCCTTGCCCTTTATCCGGATGAAATCACTCAT
>JALSPD010000101.1 GCA_026986135.1 DHVE2 group archaeon | reverse complement strand
AGGGAGTATAACCTCCGTCGCTATCATGTCTCTCTCCGACATCAAGTACCAGTACATCGTCCATCCCATCATTGTTCACATCATGCACATGCATATCAATTATGTTGTATCCTCCAAATATCAACCGTGATGGTTCGGGGGATGAACTTAGTGAAAATGGACCATTGTAAACGCGCATGTATCTGGGGGCGTCGTATTTACCCAACACAGTAATATCGCGGTAGGATACAAGCAGATCGTTGTATCCATCTGAGTTGAAGTCACCTATTGCCAGTGCCATGGTGCCATAATTTGATGAGATATCAAGGGAAGATGAGGATATTCCGTCCGGGGTTGAGAAGTAAATGCGAATAATGCCATCTCCAGGATCACTTACTGCCAGATCACTAAATCCATCTCCGTTTAGATCCCCTGTAGCTAGATATGTGGCGTAGGTTGTGGATATGTACGAGGCGCTATTCTGTTGAAGCCCATTGCCTCCCTGATAATATACAATTACCTTGGTGTGGTCCTCTCCTATAACTGCGAGGTCATCCTTCCCATCCTCGTTGAAATCTCCAGATAGGAGAAATGTAACATTATTTCCCAGATTTATGGTCCTGTCAGGTTGCTGATCTTTTGAAAATGGTGCGTAATACACTGCTATTTTGCTTAAATTTGAAGATGCTGACTGGTCATACACTGAGAAAGCTGCCGCTAAATCACCGGTACCATCATTATTAAAATCGCCAACAGCAAGTGCGGTAATGGTGAGATTATAGGTTGTTGAAATCACAGGTGCAGATAGATTTAGAGGATGAGCGAGGTCTGTTATATTAAAAAGCATTACCTTATCCTGGTTAAGTGAACCAGTATTTCCACTTTTGTGGCATGATACTGCCACATATCCATCAACTACCTGCACATCGGTTGGACCAAATAGACCCTCTGGGGTTAAATTTTCAAAGCCACCATGGTTTAGGTACACGAAAACATAAGCCGAAGAGTAGGATCCTACCACGGCATCATAATATCCGTCAGAATTGACATCTCCCAGTGCTGATGTTGTCAGGGTAAAAGGGGTATATAATGGCAATGCCTGGATATTGTATGGAAAACTTCCATTCCAGTCAAGAGCTGGAGAGGCTCGTAAATAGGGAATATAAGTATTTTGCTCCGGGCTTCTGGTAGATACATCATCGTGGATTGTGATTCCTCCGAGGAGTGAAATAAGCACCAATGCGGAGATTACTAAAATCTTCGCTTTCATGATTCAAAGATTGCACAGCCTGTATAAATACTTTTAGCGGGATTTACCAATATCACTTTTTAAAAATGTGCTCATGAGCAGATGAGGAAACTTTTAAATCCGTGTTTCTTTTTCAACCTATGTTTGAAGAAAAGCTGAGAAACGCGGAAGAGGGTCTAACCTTTGACGATGTTCTTCTAATACCCTCGCGCACACCTGTGGAACCAAAGGACGTTGTGGTTGAGAGCAGAATAACACGGAACATCCGGATAAAGGTTCCTATTCTATCATCTCCGATGGATACAGTCACAGAGGAAAGGATGGCAATTGCCATGGCTGAGTTTGGGGCCCTTGGGATAATACATCGCAACCTGAGTGTGGAAGAGCAGGTAAGAATGGTCAGGTATGTTAAAAGGGAGGAGAGTTTAATTATAAGGGATCTTCACACTATCACCCCTGAGACAACAGTGGAGGAAGCTGAAAAAATAATGAGAGAAAACAAAATTGCAGGTCTACCAGTTGTTAAGGATGGCAAGCTTGTGGGGATACTAACTAACAGGGACATAAGATTTTACAGGGGTAAGAGAATAAAGGTGGAAAACCTGATGACTAAGGATGTAATAACTGCTGAAGAGGGCATAACACTGGAAGAGGCAGTTGAGATAATGCATACGCATCGCATTGAGAAACTCCCCATAGTCAGAGATGGCAGGCTGGTGGGTCTGATAACAGCAAAGGATATCCTCAAGAGGGAAATGTATCCTGATGCCTCAAGGGATGCCGAAGGAAGACTTATGGTGGGGGCTGCCGTCGGTCCATTTGATATAGAAAGGGCCAGGGCACTTGAAAATGCCGAGGTTGATGTTATTGTCATAGATACCGCACATGCCCACAACGAGAAGGTGATGGAGAGCATAAAGAAAATGAGAAAGGAGATTGATGTGGATATTATTGCTGGTAATCTGGCTACAAGGGAGGCAGCCGAAGATCTTATATCTCTTGATGTTGATGCTCTGAGGGTAGGAATTGGTCCGGGATCAATATGCACCACTAGGGTGGTTGCGGGCATAGGAGTGCCGCAAATAACCGCTATAGCTGAAACGGCTGATGTTGCCAGGGAATATGGGATACCCGTTATTGCTGATGGTGGAATAAGATATTCAGGTGATATTGTTAAGGCCATTGCCGCAGGGGCCAGCGGTGTGATGCTGGGCTCTCTGCTGGCAGGAACAGACGAGTCTCCAGGCAGGGAGATGATAATTGGCGGGAGAAAGTTTAAGGTTTATAGAGGAATGGGATCTCTGGGAGTTCTTCAGAAGGGAGTATCGGATAGATACGGGAAGATTGGAAAGGGAAAGGTTGTGC
>JALSPD010000100.1 GCA_026986135.1 DHVE2 group archaeon | reverse complement strand
TGGAAAATGCCTAAGAATACCTGCAAGCATTCTACTTATAGCCACCAGTTCCCAGTCATTAAGCATGAACTTTCCCTCTTCCCCGCAGATGGGACATCTGTCTCCCCGAAACGGACCATGCTTTTCGCACCACCTAACCTGTACCATAGGAATCACAGTGTGGAATAGCATTTTCCATATAAAGGTTACCCATACACTTAAATAGAAACCAAAATATTCCCCGATATGGTCACCGAGGAGGATGTTAGAAGAGTGCTTAAAACAGTTGTTGATCCTGAGTTTGGGTTAAGCGTTATAGATCTTGGTCTAATTTACGAGTTGAAGGTAATTGAAGGAAACAAAATATACATTAAAATGACGCTTACCACACCCATGTGCCCTCTGGCAAATGTGATAGTTGCAGATGTATACCAGAAAGTAAAAGAGATTCCTGGTGTTGATGATGTGGATATAGAACTAACTTTTGACCCCCCATGGACACCTGATAGAATGACTCCCGAAGCAAGAAAGCTTCTTGGATTATAAACTAATATCCCCTCTAAAAATCATCATCTAAAAGCCTGGGCAAACACAATACCAAATATCATCATTGAAGTCTCCAAAATTGGAAATACTCTACCCCATATTACAAGAACTACACCGTTTACAAGACCGCCTATAAGAACTATAGAAACCCCAACAATAAAAATTGTGATTTTCCTTTTAATTTCCCCGCTTAAAATGGTCTGTCTAACATAGACAAATATTGCAAGCGATGCACTTAAATAACTCAGACCAAAAGTGGTGTATATAATGTGGCATATCTCATTGTACACCCCAGCCCATCCGTAAGGTCCCATGGTCATACCCTTAATCATCACTGTGAACACCATACATATTACTAGGGATGTGGGAACTCCCGCAAAAATGGCAAACTTTCTGTTGAATCCCTCCCTAAAGTAATCTGCGAATAAAAGTAAAAAATATGAGGCCAACGCCAGAAAACTGAGATCAAATCTAAGTAAAAACTGCGCTCTTTCCATGCTACCTGTAAACTCCAAGAACGCAAGAAACTCAGAAGTTCCGGAGGAAAACATCATCGCCGCGAAGAGTAAGTGCGACACATCCCTATTATCCCGAGTAAGGATATATGCCACCAGCGAATAGAATACCGCCGCACCAACCAAGCTGAACACAGCTCCGAACAGTGGACCCATTTAACCTCTCCCCTAGCCAGCAATTACATGGAAATAAAAGTTTATCTATTTTTTGCTTCAATTACCTCTTTGAATAAGGAGGTAAATATGGATCTTCCGTCGCCCTCGTCCCGTGGATTTCTAGTCCAGTCAGGATGTTGATACCAGAAAAAGGCCCTTTCTGGATGGGGCATTATGCCAAAAACATTCCCATAGGAGTTCACAATGGCAGCTATATCATTTACAGATCCATTTGGATTCCATGGATATTCTGGCTTTGAACCATCAGGAGCAACATACCTGAATACAACCTGTCCCTGCTCCTCCATCGTTTCTATGGTCTTTCTATCGGCAATAAAACGTCCCTCTGCATGAGCAACAGGCAGAGTTATCATATCAGCTGTGTTCTTTGTAAAAATAGTATCTCTAACTTTCCGAAGGTACACCCATCTGCATTCAAATCGGTTGCTTTCATTTACTGCAAGGGCTGCCTGAGGTACCTCGCTTATACCATCTGTGCCAGGAAGAAGCCCAAGCTCTATTAGAACCTGAAAGCCATTGCAGACCCCCATAACGGGTTTACCATCATCCACAAACCTCTTAATATCATTCCATACCCTGGCCTTCAATCGGGCAGCAAATATAGCCCCTGCCCGAACATAATCTCCTGAAGAAAAACCACCGGGAATAAACAAAACATCGTACTCCTCAAGTTTACCGGGAGTGAGAAGATTTATATGGAGATACTCTGGTTTAAATCCCACTTCTTTGAAGGCAATAAATGATTCCTCCTCGCAATTTGTACCCTCCATCTGCAATATGGCTACCTTCATCATCAATCACCCCAGATAATCTCTCAGCGCATTCTTCCATACATTTCGCATTTTTGAAATTGACACATTGAAGAGCCATCTCTCCCCACTTCTAACCCTCAGGCTCTCACCACCTGTAACACCAATTGAAATTGCTCCCGTGAGATTTTCAAAATCCTCTGCATATTTGGGATTTACTTCGCATACCCATCTGGTGGGAGACTCTGAAAATAATCTGAAATCATCCCTCATATGTTCCATTACACCAATGTCTATTTCGGCACCTATAGCTCCCCCGATACTCATCTCAGCCAGAGCTACTGCCAAACCTCCATGAGAAATGTCATGGCAAGCACGTACCATACCTGAGTGTATAGCATCCAGCAGAGACTCGCTTAATTTCCTGGTCAATGATATATTCACCTCAGGCACCGCTGTGCTATCTGCACCTATGAGCCTGTAATACTCACTTCCCCCCATCTGTGGAGCCGTGCGTCCAACAAGATACACGTTATTCCCGGACTCCTTAAAATCGCTTGTAACTGCCTTTCGTATATCATCCAAAATTCCAACGGCCATAAGCACAACCGTTGGGGGAATGTTTTTACCAAAG
>JALSPD010000099.1 GCA_026986135.1 DHVE2 group archaeon | reverse complement strand
TACCGATTCCAAACAGAACCTCCATGGCACCGTAGCCGCTCACATCAAGGTGCACAACATCCCTTATGTAGATGGAGAAGGCAACATTCAGACCGCCAACAAAGAGCATTGTGATTGCAAATATCCAGATTAAAAGGCGAACCGTGGGATTTTTTCGTATGTAATGGAGACCCTCAACAAGCTCCCTGAAGGGAGATTTCTTGCCCATCTTCAAAATCGGAGAATAGCGAATCAGGGAAAGCATAAAAGCGGAGAAGAGGTATGAGAGGGAATCAAATACGAAGATCCAGAAGTAACCGAGAAGGTAAATCATTGAGGTGGCAATCATCGGTCCGAGAATCACAGAGAGCATGTATGTCATCTGAGACAGGGAATTTGCCTCCACCAGTATATCCCTATCAAGAATCTCGGGAATCAGAGACATCCTGGCAGGGTAAAAGAACCGTGAGACGGTGGATAGAAAAAACACCACTATTGCAAGGTGGAACACAGATGTGCAAAATATAAAGAGTATTGCCAGAATGGCCCTCAGGACATCTGCGATTATCATGGTATGCTTCTTGTTCCACCTATCCACATACACACCCGCAATGGGACCGAAAAGAAGCACAGGTAAAGATGATGCTGCCATTACAATGCTAAGATCAATGGCACCCCCATTCCATGAGAATACCACCATAACAGCGAGACCAAAAAAGGCAATCTCATCACCGAGATTTGACACCATCTGGCCAATCCATAATTTTGAGAATTCCCCGTTGGAAAGGGCACGTTTTAGCCCTGATAAAGCCATGGCTCCAAAATGCAGGCATAGAATATAAGAATTTGTTATTCCCAAACCCTGAATTTCTCAAACCTATGAGAGTGCGTAGAAGGGGATTCAGCAAAGCATTTTAATATTATAGAGCATTCCAAAGCCAAGGTGAAAGATTATGGAAGAGTACAACGCCAAGGCCATTCAGATTCTCCAGGATGCGGAAGCGGTTCGCAAAAGGCCTGGAATGTACATAGGAAGCACTGATGAGCGGGGATTGCATCATCTTGTTTACGAGGTTGTGGATAACTCAATTGACGAAGCACTCGCTGGCTTCTGCAGGAATATAACCGTAATAATCCATGAGGATGGGAGTGTGAGCGTTGAGGACGACGGCCGAGGGATACCAGTGGACATTCATCCTGAAAAGGGAAAAAGCGCGCTGGAAATAGTGATGACCGTCCTTCATGCAGGAGCAAAGTTTGACAAGAAGGCGTACCGTATAACTGGCGGATTGCATGGCGTTGGAATACATGTGGTTAATTTCCTCTCGGAGTGGCTGAGGGCATATATACGAAGAGATGGCAGGGTGTATTTCCAGTGGTATGTACGGGGCAAGCCCCAGTGCGATGTTCAGGTAATAGGGGAGGCAAAGACCGGAACTTTTGAGTATAACGGGTTCCGCGAGGAATTCAGATATGAAAAGGGCACTTATATAAGATTCAAACCAGATCCAGAGATATTTGAAACTACCGAGATAAAATACGAGACCATCAAAAAGAAACTCAGATATCTGGCATTCCTCAACAAGGGAATAAGGATAGAACTGGAAGACAGGAGAAGCGGAAAAAGGGATGAATTCCTGTACGAAGGGGGTATAATTGAATTCGTGAAGTATCTAAACGAGGGGGCTAATGTTCTTCACAAGGATGTCATATACGGCTACGATGAACAAAACGGAATCATAGTGGAATTCGCATTGCAGTACAACGACAGCACCTCCGAAAACCTGCTTGCTTTCGTTAATACAATCAATACAATTGAGGGGGGTACTCATGTTTCAGGGTTCAGAAGCGCTCTAACAAAGGTAATCAACGATTTCGCAAAGGAAAAGAAAATATCAAAGGACATAAACCTGCAGGGAGAGGATGTGCGCGAGGGGCTCACAGCCGTGATCCATGTTAGGCATCCCAATCCCCAGTTTGAAGGGCAGACCAAGGCAAAGCTGGGCAACAGCGAGGTTAAGGGCATAGTGACTTCCATCGTAACAAAACATCTGAAAAGGTACTTTGAGGAGCATCCCGATGTTGCGACGATAATTGCAAGCAAGGCGGTGGCAGCTGCACGCGCGAGAATAGCGGCGAGAAAGGCAAGGGAAATTGCAAGGAGGAAAAGTTTTCTGGAATCTCTTGATCTCCCCGGAAAACTTGCCGATTGCACTTCCGAAGATCCTGAAAAAGCTGAACTTTTCATTGTGGAGGGAGACTCCGCAGGAGGATCTGCAAAGCAGGCACGTGATAGGCATTTTCAGGCAATTCTACCTCTTAGAGGAAAGATTCTCAATGTTGAGAAAGCACGTATTGACAAAGTGTTTAAGAACAATGAGATTCGCGCTCTAATATCCGCCATAGGCACAGGAGTTAAGGAGGATTTTGATATATCAAAGTTAAGGTACGGGAAGATAATAATTATGACCGACGCGGATGTGGACGGCGCACATATCCGCACCCTTCTATTGACCTTCTTCTACCGCTACATGCCAGAGCTAATTGAAAAAGGACACGTTTACATAGCTCAGGCACCACTTTACAGGATTCAAAAGGGAAAAGAGGTGTACTATGTTTACAGC
>JALSPD010000098.1 GCA_026986135.1 DHVE2 group archaeon | reverse complement strand
CAGCCCATAAAGCCAAAGCAGCAGAACATTTTCAGAAAAGTAAAACATATGAAGAACAGGCAAGTACATTTCTTAAGACTGCCGAGACCCTTGAGAGAGAAACTTCTAAACAGTAAGTTCATAGTACTTCAACTTTTATTTTATCTCCTGGAGCGTAATTTAGCATCAATTCTGCAGAGCCCTGATTTACAGCAAACTCAAGGAGATTTTCGCTGTTTATAAGGGCTATCAACTCTCCGTTTTTCCCCTCTCCGTAAGTTTTAACCATTCTTATTTTTAGACCATGGAGATCTATCATATTTGCATCTTTAACCATTTCATCTGGTATGTTGGTAATCACATTTCCGAAGTGATCTATGTGGAGTATTTCTCCTTTTACCTGATTTCCATGTCTTTCAGGCCTTTCCACCTTGAACTTCACAAAATCATCTATCGGTTCAATATTTGCAAATATGCCCATGTCAATACGTGCAGCTACTGGAGCAAAAATGTCTCTCCCGTGAAAAGTTGGATTTTTTGCACTCATTTTTATCTCGTATACCTTTTTAACTCTATGGCTCACCAGAGTAAGTATTCCATTGTCTGGGCCTACATAGTATCCATTATCAAGTTCCGCTACTATGCCTTTTCTGGATGTTCCAACACCTGGATCCACAACGAACAGATGAACAGTACCTTCAGGGAAGTAATCTATAAAGGCCCTTAGAACATATGAGGCATGTCTTATGCTGTGCCTTTTTATGCCATGTGTTATCTCCACCACGGATGCTCTGGGATTAATAGATAAGATCACTCCTTTAAGAGTGCCTGCATAATGATCCTTATATCCAAAATCGGTGGTGATGGTTATCATCTCGCCTCACATCAATATATTATTTTGAAACCCTTCAAATTTTCAGGGTTTTCGTAGGTTATTTCTACATCTTCCACCTTTGCGCGGGGATGATCGTATCTGCATATGTGTATAAGCTTTTCTACTTTGTCCTTTGGGCCCTCAAAAACTGCCTCAACCCTTCCATCCGGCAGGTTTCTTACCCATCCATTTATCCCAAGTTTATCCGCATTCTCCTTGGTAAATGCCCTGAAAAATACTCCCTGGACCCTGCCTGAGAAAAATACATGGGCTCTTACTGTTTCCATATGGTTGGATTGAGATATGGTGTATAAATTTTTTGGTAAATCTTTATTTGAGCGTTGGTTTTATTTGAGCATGAAGGTGATTTTAAATTTTTGGCAGTATGGAGACCTTCTGATTTTATTGTGCTGTTAAAATGCTAAAATCACCATTATATTTTCTGTTCATTGAGCGAAGGGTATATATATTTTGTTTGTTTCTCCACCTCGGTGGGAGATGTTCTCACTTGAGAGAATCCCAGGAGGTAATGAGATATGTACAAGTTGCCAGAGAGAAAGGCTGTAAATATGTATGGATACGTGAAAAACGCATGGAAGGAAAAGGATCGCACATATGTGAAGGATATCCAGTGGGAGCGAATGATTGAATGGAGAAAGGGACCTGCAATAGTTAGGGTTGAAAGGCCCACTAGAATTGATCGTGCCAGAGAGCTTGGATACAGAGCAAAGCAGGGATATGTTGTTGTAAGAGTACGTGTTAGACGTGGAAACTTGCAGAGGAGAAGAATAAAGGGAGGGAGAAGGCCAAAGAGGAAGGGTATGCTAAGGATTCCAATGAGAAAAAGCATTCAGCGTATAGCCGAGGAAAGGGCATCTAGAAAGTATCCAAATCTTGAGGTTCTCAACTCCTACTATGTGGGCGAGGATGGCAAGCACAAGTATTATGAGGTGATAATGGTAGATCCCCATCATCCCGCCATAAAGAACGATCCCAAGATAAACTGGATATCTACTGGTAAGCACAAGGGACGGGCTTTCAGGGGATTGACCAGTGCTGGGAAGAAGGGACGTGGTCTAAGGCATAAGGGTATGGGTGCGGAAAAGAGCAGGCCCTCAAGAAGGGCAAATCTCTAAATTTTTTATGAATAGATTAATTGACAGCATAACATTGCGAAGCATTGCTCATGCCACTGAAGATTTAGAGAGAGTTGTATCTGCGATGAAATTTATTTCGGGCAGATCCGATTTTCAGATAGTTGAAACCACTGGATATCATGGAAACGAAATAAGGATTATCACACTGGAAATTAGAAAATACAGAGAGATTGTAAATTTTTGGAAAAGATTGGCAGATCTTGGTGTGATTGAAGAGATCTTACCTATTCTTGATGATCTTGTGGATGAGGATGGTTATTTTTACTTGAGGTTTGATAAGCAAGAGGCGTTTTTGAGGAGGGTTGCTATAACCACGGGCGGAGATTCTATTGCTATGCGGATGAAGCTTCTAAGTTATCCAAAAAGAAAGGAAGTAGCGATAAGAAATTTCAGGGAGTTCCTTGCTACGATTCAATCTTAACAACCGTTACCACGAAGTATAGTGTTTTTCCAGCCACTTCCTGATTGAAATTTATTCTGAAATGATCTGGATATGTGGCATCAATTATTCCACCGCTTGGTAGGAGTATGGGTGTGCTTTTGATAATGTAGTGTATCCTTATTACATCCCCGTTAACAGAATCAACATGTACAACTAGTGACTGGTCTCCAATTGGATAATAATCTCTGTTTTCATCGGGATTGTTCTGGATTGTAACTACATTCTCCTGAGGATCAACGTATAGAACAATCGCATTCCATCCATACATCTTATCCCGGTAAACTCCATTTATAACGGGGTTTGCATGCGTGAATCTTGAATAAAACTGATTCAGTGTCATATTTTCTATTACGGGCACCTTCTGATTGTATGACTCATTTTTTACCTTATCCCAGTAAAATTTGTATCCCTTTTCAGGAGGAACAATTATTGTTTTCGTCTCGTTCAGTTTCATACCCCTTACACCTTCGTCAAATCCCTTGATCATGGATCCATCGCCCACAGTGAATGTTAAGGGTTCAAACCTGGATGGCCACTTATAGGTGATTGTCTTTGGATAGGTGGTATTGTCTTTGGCCACTTCCTCTATATTAGTATCAAACACCCTCCTTTCACCGCCGTAATATATGTATCCATAGTATCTTACGGAGATTTTATCGCCTTCTTTTACGATGGGCACACTCTTACTTGGTGAGTTCGTATAAACCATATACTCGTATAGCCCCACAGACACACCCACCATTACCAGGATTATCACTGAAATGTATACCCAAAGTTTCATAAAGCCGCAAATGCCACTACTAATATATAACTTACGCTTCACACTTTTTAAGTTTGTAAACAAAAATTGTGTGGAAGGATAGTTTTAGTTCTGATATTTTTTCAAAATCATAGGGCATACTCTTAATGAGATCAATCCTGTTAAATGATGAAAGCACAATATATATTTCACCATTTTCAGAAAGAAACCTGTGAGCATTTTCTAAAAATCGCATAATGATTTCATCTCCATATTCTCCACCTCCCGCCCACTGAAGGTCCTCAATTTCTTCTGCATCTCCTGGTAGGTATGGCGGATTGAATATTATTGTATCAAACACTCCAGTTACCTTTTCAAAAAGATCCGAGTGTACTGTTGTTATACTTAGTCCCTGTTTTTTTGCCTCTTTATCTAGCTTTTTTAAAGCTTCCAGGTCAATATCAACGGCAGTAACAGCGCTGCCTCTTCTAGCGCATTCCATCGCAATTAATCCGTTTCCAGTACCCATTTCAAGAACTCTTTTACCACATTTTATTGAATCAAGAAGTAGAAGAGTATCTTCGGAAATGGGATATGGAGCCATCAAAAAAGTTATATCCCTGTAGTACATTATAATTTCGGGGATTTGAATGCCAGAGGAAAACATACTGGAGGAACTTGAGGAGATATCGCAGCTGGTGGAAGGTGAAGAGGAGAAGCCAGTGATGCAGGAACTTGAAGAGATTGAGAAGCTTGCTGTTCCTGCCACAGAAACTTCTGAAGGCGAGAAGACTCAGAAAAAGGAGGAATCAAGAGAGGAGAGTAAAAGCAGAGAATCGCAAAAGGAAGGGAAGGTAGATAAAGCAGAAAGCAAAGAGACAAAGAAAGAGAGAAAGGAAGAAAAGAAAGAAGAACCGAAAATTGATAAAAGGGAGGTAATCACATCCCCTGAGAAAGCAATAAAAACCACATCTTGGTTCAGGTATGCATCTGCACTTCTCATACTGTCTGGAATAATTATATACGGGTTGGCATACTATCTTCGTTTAAATGGATGGAGAATAATCAATAACCCCCCTTCCTCTGCAGTAGCCATAATTGGTACATTGCTTATCCTTGCAGGCGGTGAATTTTATTACAGAGGCCAGGAAAGGTGAGGTCACTTGATAATTCGGTGGCACGGCCACTCCTGTTTTGAGATAGATACGGGTGCAAGGATTGTCATAGATCCTCACGATGGTCGTTCAATAGGGTTAAGGCCTCCAAGGGCAAGCGCCGATCTGGTTCTTATTACCCATGATCACTTTGATCACAATGCAGTCAGGGTTGTTAACGGTAGTTTCAAAGTTATAAAAGAGCCCGGAGAGTACGCTTTTTCTGGAATTAAAATAAAAGGAATAAAGGCTTACCATGATACTGAGAACGGTCGGAGACGTGGTGAGATAACCATGTTTAAGGTAATCTCGGAGGGGATATCACTGCTTCATGTAGGCGATCTTGGACATGTTCTTTTGCCTGATCAGATCTCTGAGATTGGGCACGTTGATGTATTGATGACACCTGTGGGGGGAACCTATACTGTTGGTCCAAAAGAAGCCTATGAAAATGTAAAGCTATTGAAACCGTCGGTGATTATCCCTATGCATTATAAAGTTCCCGGTTTGAGTTTGAACCTTGGTCCAGTGGATGACTTCCTTAAGTTCTTCCCAGAGAGCTCTGTAATTTACGTAGGCTCATCTGTTGAGTTCACAAGGGAGGATCTCATGGAATCTCCACAGGTATGGGTTTTCTCACTTTGACTAACCAATTATATCAAGGCCGTTTTCTACCCTATCTATTTCAACGGCGCTGCTCCTTTCTCCTACCACGGCGCCATTATCGTTGGCAACTATGCTTGCACCCAGATATTTTGATCCATAGTTGGCAGTGGTTAGATATACCGGCACTCGGAATAGATTTTTCAGGAAATCTATTTCATTTTCGCCAGTTTCAGGATGTACAAGCATACCTTTATTGGTCACAACCGCTGCAGAGCCAACAGTTTTTATGCCACCAATGGTCCCCTTTACAACTTCAACATCAAGAACATCCTCAATCATCTTCACTGTTTTTGAGTCAAAATCCACATGTACAAGAGCGGCCTTATCATTGGCAAGAATATCATTTCCAACGGCGTTTATTTTATCCTTTACAAAAAGTACATTCATTCTCTCAAATAGGAAGTTTACATCGTTGTCCTCTGCAAAATCAGTTATTACTGCGCCGTATGAGTTCATAACGGAGAGACTTCCGAGGAGGGAACTTCCGCCCAGCAAGGTCTCAAAGACTTCCACTTTAAGGACCTTTTTTATTTTTTCTTTTATATCCGCAGGGGTACCGCCTGGTACCATTGCCAGAAAATTATTGCTCGCTATATATACCCCTATGTAGGGGCTTCCAAAAAGAGAGAGTTTTGCGATCATGCTTAATCGGGCAGAAGCACCTCTGCGCTTTCCTCTTCCTCAAACTTGATTACTTTCACAGTTATCTTGCTGGGTGGCTTTTCAATGCCTCTCTTCCATATCTCCTCGTTAACCCTGTTATCTATCCACACATTCTCCTCTGGTACCTTCATGTGGCGGGCCACAAAACTGCGCACGATCTTCACGGCGTAATTTGCCCTTCTGGTTCTTGGAACACCCTTCACATCCCTCAGAGGTATGTTGTAAATCATCTCTTTCTCCGCCATTTACATCACCTCACACCTTCAACTTGGTGCGTCTCCAGTTCCTCCGGTGCGGATGCCACTGGAACTTGCGCTGGGTGCGCATTATCACCCAGGCAGGAACCCTCCTGTTGGTTTTGGTGGCTCTCATCAAACGATACTTCCTTGCAACATGCTTATTTCTTGCCATCTTTATCGCCTCACAATTCTTATATCCCTCTTCTGAGAGGTAAGTCGTCTCAGTATCTCCTTCAATTCCTCATCGCTAATCTTCTTATATATCCTCCCGCTCTGCGCCAGGAGAATGAGCTGATTCTCAACTGCCTGAGCAAGTTCAGGCCTCGCAAGCTTGAGTCGTGCAAGCCGCTCTCTCGCTTCTGGTTCAAGTATCTGCCGGAGGATATTTTGCCTTGCGAGCTCCTCCTGCTCCCTCCTCTCCTCTTCATTTTCCTGACTCTGCTGAGCCATCAGTTCCATGAGTTTGCGACGCTTAATCTCTTCAAGTTCCTTATCCTCCCCCATACTACCTCACTTCACATATTTTATGAGTTCTTCCCTATCTTTAACAAGGGTATCCATGACTTCCTTCGCAGTATTGTCCAGGAAGGATCTACCTTTGGAAGTTATTACCCGTCCAACCACAATTTCTTTGTTATTCTTACCAATCTTTTTCATTTTTTCCACATATCCCAGCTCTTCAAGCTGCTGAAGTGCATGCCTGAGTATTGCTCTGCTTCCCTTCCTTGCCTTGTACCTTTTTGAACCACGATCCTCCTTGCCGCCGTAGTGTGCCGCAAGCCGCGATGTGCCTATGGGCCCGTACACATATATTTTCCTGAGGACGGAGGCAACTCTCACGTACCACCAGTCCTCCTGCTCGGGTCCCCGCTCTTTATGCACTCCTGTGGTTACCCATTTACTCCACTCAGGTGGCTTGATCTTCCCTTCTTCCTTCAGTTTTCTCGCGACTTCGTTAATCAACCGATCTGGAGGAACATCGTAAGCCGTAACCATCTCAATCGCCAAACGCCCTATACATTACCTATATAAGAGTTTTACTCCTTCCACGCTTCCATTTTGAACCTCTTCATCTCCTTCCCTGAGAAGAAAAAATCGGCTCTGAAATGAAGTCCATCTATCACGAGGGGAAGCCAGTATCGGTCATCTTCCCACATCTGCTCGTAGGGTATTTCACTTATTGGGAACCATCGTGGTTTTGATTCATCACTTTCTTTGGGAACACCATCAATTTCTGCCCTGAAAACATGGACCAGCCAGTTCTCCCCCTGGACATTGTAGCACCTTATCTCACCCAGTTTTACAGGGTTCTTAATCTCAGCCCCCATTTCCTCTCGCGCTTCTCTCCTTGCACATTCTTCCGGTGTCTCACCCTCTTCAATTTTTCCACCGAGGCCATTCCAGTTTCCCTTCCCGTGACCCCTCTTCTTGTAATGCAGGAGAATGCGGTTGCCTTCAATGATATGCACAATCACAGCTTCAATCATCATCCCGTCATGGTATCATTGCATATCATACATTCGCCTCTCCAGCCCTGCGCACCGCAAACTGCGTTCCAAGTGGTGATACAATCTGAAATATCGCTGTTGTTACCGCTATGAGGGTGATTATTATCGCCCCAAGATGAGAGGCAGAAATCTCATTGGCTGCATGCGCCGCGAGTCCCACCGCAACCCCTGCCTGATTGAGAAGCGCAATTCCCAGGTATTTTTTCAATTTCGTCTCTGCCCTTGCCAGCATGGAGCCGAGGGAGCAGCCGAGAATCTTTCCAACAGTTCTTCCAATGCAGTAAATTATTGCAACGGCCCATAGCGCTTCAAGATACCCGAAGTTTATCTCCATTCCAATGGCTCCAAAGAAGAGTATGTACACAGGCGTCATTATGGAGTCAATCACCCTGTAACTGCTCAAACCAATCTCCCTGTGAAGGTTTATGGTGGCCATACCGATTGCCATTGCGGTGAGGATGTTTGAAACATGTATCACATAGGCAAGCCCCCAGCCGATAAGGGCAATTGCGATTCCCACCACGAGCTGATGGTCGGGGGTGAGTTCTATCCTCTTACTTGCGTAGCTGAATGCCACGCCAATTCCTCCGCCGAGCAGGAATGCGCCGAGAATCTCCCATATTGCCTGTATTACGGACATCTCCACGGTAACATGGTATCCGAGGATACTCTTTGTCCATATTATGCCTATCACATACATCACTATGCCCGCAGCATCATCAAGCCCAACCACAGCGGTGGCCACATCGGTGAGTATTCCATGGGACGAGAGGGCCCTGAATACCGCTATCGTTCCAGCTGGAGCGGTGGCTGGAGCAAGGGAGCCGAGGAGAACCGCTAGAGCAAGGTCGCCAGTGAACGCATACACGAAGATTAGGACAGTGAAGGATGTGACTATAACCTCAACGATGAGTATGATCATTACCTTCTTCCCCATCCTCTTCAGGAAATCGTAGGAGAAGGTCAGGCCAACGATGTAACCAACCAGAGCGAGTGTCACGCCAGTGACCACAGAGAAGAACCCACTGGGCGCTTTGAATCCCAGCAGGGATATGAGTAATCCTGCAAAGAGGTACGCCAGGACTTCAGTAAGATGAACCTTTTTGAAGAGAAATCCGAAGGCAAGACCCAGAATGAGAATGAGGGATACGATGATGTATATTGAACCCGAACCTGACGTAATCTCTGATGGGATGAGGAACATTAACCCTTTCAATGCACAATGCAATTTAAATTTTCTGTATTCCGTAGCCGAAATCAAATAAAAAAATAGATGTGGTGTTACAGAAAGGTAATACCATATTTCTTCTTCACAGGGGTAACTTTCTTTGTGTCCATTTCATGGACAACGAATTTTCCATCGCGGGAGATGTCCTTGATCTTTTTGTTTCCCTTCACAGACTTCTTTTTATTTGTGGATGTGGAGGTCAGTTTTTCTTTCTTGTGGCCTGAATGGGTTTCAGGCACATTTATGCTCTTTTTTCTCTTTGGAACAAGTCTAGATAGGTTTCTCTCGGGATATATTCCCTTTTCAAGGATTACGAGTCTGCTCATTGCACCTCCGATGAATGCGAACGACAGCATTATAAAGAATGCAGGTGGAACATAGTAAAGATACTTTTCAATGCTTATCCCCACGTTTATCCCTGTGGTAATAGTCTCTTGGAGATATGGTACTAGAACGACACTTGCAGGTGTGCCGAAGTAGCCAGATACTATGTGGGGTACATGGACCCAACCCATGGTGATACCCTGAAGAATTAGGAAATAAAGTGCAATTGGAACCATCATGGCCAGGATGCCCTTTACAGGTCCTCCTGCTTTGCGCCCTGTGATATATCCTATTATCATTGGACCAACTACAGGGATCCACCAGAGTGATACGAGTAAAACAATGGAGTATCCGATTGCTCCACTCAAACTGTATGGGTATTTCATATTCCTCACCTCATATATGTCAGACTTTTGTCATATGAATATATGACGAAATTCTATATAAGGGTTTCGCGAAACCCTTATATATCAGTAAATGTATATCTGCCATGTTGATGACACTAATATGACATGAGGTATGCCATGAAGGTGATGGGATATGTATCTAAAAGCAATAGAGCTTGAGAATTTCAAATCGTTTGTTCATAAAAATAGAATTGAGTTTAAGCAGGGTTTTACCGCCATAAGTGGGCCAAATGGGAGTGGTAAAAGCAACATCGGGGATGCTATTCTCTTTGTTCTTGGTCCAAAAAGTTCAAAGGTTATAAGGGCAAATAAGCTTACGGATCTGATCTATGACGGTGGTAAAAAGGGAAGGCCTGCAGATTATTGCCGTGTGAGCCTTATATTTGACAATTCAGATCGTGTGCTTCCCATTGATAGCAATGAGGTAAAGCTTACTCGGTATGTGAAAAGGGCTAACAACGAACAGGGATACAACAGTTATTTCTATATTAACGATGAACCTGCTAGATTGCAGGATTTTGTATCACTTCTTGAGCATGCTAAAATCTCCGCAGACGGGTATAATTTTGTGAAACAGGGTGATGTTACAAGGATTGTTGAGATGACACCTGTAGAGAGGAGGCAGATACTGGATGAGATTTCAGGTATTGCAGAATTTGACAAGAGTATCGCGAAAGCAGAGGAGAAGAAAAGGAGCGTTGAGGAAAACATTGAGAAGATAAATGTTCTGCTGGAAGAACTTAAAAGCAGACTAAAAACTCTTGAAGAGGACAGAAAAATTGCCTTGAGATACAAAGAAATTGAAGAGAAGCTTAAAGAGACGAGAGCCAAAATCGCCTACAGTAAAATGATACGGGCCAGGGAAGAGATTGACGCATACAGCAGGCAGATTGAAAGTTTGGAAAAGGAGATTTCAGACCTGAAGAGATCCGTGGAGGAGAAGAAGAAGATATTTGAAGAGCTTAACAGTAAGAAGATAGAAATTGATGAAGAGATTGGAAAAGTTGGAGGCCCAGAGCTTAAAGAAATGCAGGAAAAGGTTGATTCTTTAAAGATAGAAATAGCAAAGATAAAAAGGGATATTGAGCATCGTGAGGATGAAATCCAGCGTAGGGAAAGGGAGATTAAGACTCTCAAAGATGCAATTAAAAATGCAAGGGGAGAGATGAGGGAAAGGGAGAAGAAATTAAAGGATCTGAAAAATAAATTGAATGAGAAAGAGAAATTACTCAGAGAGAAGGAGAGGAAA
>JALSPD010000097.1 GCA_026986135.1 DHVE2 group archaeon | reverse complement strand
CCTCCGACGGGTTGATTTTTGTAAGAAAAGTTATGCCAGGTGGGATGAGCAGAAGCTATGGTATTGAGGTTGCCAGGCTTGCAGGTCTTCCAGGAAAGGTTGTAAAGCGTGCCCGTGAGATTCTTGATCTCATTGAGAGAGAAAATGCCATTGAAGTGAGGAGATCTAAGAAAATAATCCAGGCAACGCTTTTCCCCATAGAAGAAGATGAAATAATCTCCGAGATACGAAAACTTGACATAATGAATATGACACCTCTGGAGGCATTAAACAAGCTGCATGAGTTGAAAAAGAGGGTGGATGAGAGGTAAATCTACCTTCTTATCCATGTCCCCGTCTCTCCTTTTAACGCGTCCACCACTCTCTCCGGCGAGGTTATTAGAACATCCTTACCGCCATTTTCAAGAAATCTAATGGAAGCGAGAATCTTTGGGTACATACTGCCCTTCTTGAAATGCCCTTCCTGGAGATACCTCTTTGCCTCTTCCAAGCTCATCTCCTCTATCGCCTTCTGTTGCGGAGTTCCAAAATTCAGATAAACCCGCTCCACGCTGGTGAGAATGAACATCCTGTCGGCACCTATATCCCTTGCGAGGGTTGCAGATGCGAGGTCTTTGTCAATTACTCCCTCCACGCCAACCAGCTCTCCATCTTTCCTTATTACTGGGATGCCTCCTCCTCCAACGGCTATGGGCACATTGCCCGAATCAATAATCAACCTAATTATCTCCTTCTCAACAATCTCCTTTGGATCCGGACTTGGTACAACTCTTCTCCATCCCCGTCCCGAGTCCTCTACAATATGCCATCCTCTTTCAGATGCAAGCTTTCTCGCTTCCTCGGCCGTGTAGAAAGGGCCAATCGGCTTTGTTGGATTCTCAAAGGCGGGGTCATTTTCATCCACTATTACCCTTGTTACTACCGGCACAACTTCCTTCTCTATTCCATGCTCTCTGAACACGCTGTGAAATCCCTGTGCTAGGAAATATCCAATTTCTCCCTGGCTCATAGCACCGCACACATCCAGGGGCATTGCGGGCACAATATCCTTTGAGTGCTCATTCTGAAGGAGAATAGCGCCCACCTGAGGTCCGTTACCATGGGTTATTACAATTTTAAATTTCTCAAATAGGGGGTATATCTCTTCAGCAGTCTGCCTTGCGCGAAGCATCTGCTCTTCAGCGGTTCCCTTATCTCCAGGTCGCAGTAATGCGTTGCCACCCACTGCAAGAACAAGCGTTTCCATATAAGGGGAAAATTAAAGGGTTTATATTAATCTTATCTCGCAGGATGCCCAAATTTTTTATATTTATTGGCCATACCTTGCATGATGATCTCCATAAAGGGGGTGGTGGCAGATGAGCCGCCACCTGGATATGAGGCTTATACGCGAGTCCCTTATGGCTCTAATAATTGCATTAGTTGCAGATAGCTTTGCAGGATATATCATGAACCAGTCCGTAGGAGTTTTTGTGGCGGTCCCTGGTCTTCTTATGATGCTCCCTGCACTTATTGATATGCGTGGAAACATATACGGGGCGTTCATATCGCGTTTGAGTTCCTCTCTCCATCTTGGAGAGGTTGAATCTTTGAGGGATGAAAAGGTCAGAACAGGTATAATCACCACAAAATCACTTGCCTACTCCGCGGCATTGGTTGTAGGCGGAGTTGTAGGTTTCATTATTTATTTGAATACAGGCGAGCCCTTCTATATGATTTTTCTACCTTCAATTATACTCGTTACGCATTTATTCACGGCCAGTGTACTTACACCACTTACAGCCTACATAGGTGTGAAAACATATCAGAAGGGGTGGAATCCTGATAATGTGGGTGTCCCACTGATCTCAAGTGTGGGGGATGTGGTTAGCGTGGGCTTTATAGTACTGACCGCCATATTTCTCCTCGGAATATCAAAATATCACACTATTTTCTTCATCATCATCCTTGCTATCCTTGGGTATGTATGCTTTCTTGTTGTGAGAACGCTGAAAACCCATGATGGTAAAAGGGTTTATTTTCAGAGCATGCCCATTCTAGTTGGTATTGCTCTCCTTGAACTTCTCACAGGTAGCTTATGGGAATCAAATAAAATTGCAATTATACTTCTTATTCTCCCCCCAATGCTTGAAACCCTTGGGAATTTGAGCAGTATATTTTCCTCACGCCTCAGCTCATTTTTATATCTTGGTCTTGTGGAGCCAAGTGTTGTTCCCAGGGGCAAGCATATGCACAGGGAATTACTTTCAATATTTGCACTTACCATTCTGATATACTCCCTTATCTCAGCGTTTGTTTTCCTTATCTCTTTTGATATCCGTGCAGTGATGATGGTGTGGATATCCGCTCTGCTCTCCATTATCCTGCTGCTACTCATTGCATATTATCTAACAATAGGGAGCCTTAAATTCAACATGGATCCGGATAATGTTGTGGTCCCTGTTATAACCACCCTTGCAGATATTGTGGGTACTTCTGCAATAGTGTTTTCGTATTATCTGATCTTCTGATTTTTAAAAAATTTGAAAATCTATTTATCGTATGTGACCATGCCCTTCTCTGGTGATGCCTCATGGATTTCGCATCATTCCTCTTCACGATTGGCATTGTCCTCATATTTGCCAAGATGTTTGATGTTATCTTTGAAAGAGCCAATCTTCCCGGAGTTCTTGGGGAGATTATACTGGGATTTATACTGGGAAACATGATTCTTTACGGGCATATATTTGGAAGTGCAATAAACTCCTGGATACATAACTGGATCCAGTTAAGGGGCCCAGTGCCCTTTGAGGGGCTTGATCCAGTACATTATCTTGCAAAACTTGGAATTGTCGTTCTTTTATTCATAGCAGGTCTTGACACAAATATTGATCAACTCAAATCCACGGGAAAGGTGGCTACTATTTCCACGGTTATGGGTGTGTTCGTACCCCTGGTTATAGGCTATTTCTCCGGTCTGGCTCTTGGCTATAGCAGCCGGGAGAGCCTTGTGCTGGGTGTTCTTCTAACAGCCACCAGCATAGGGGTAACCGTTAGGACCCTTCTGGACATAAACATGTTGAGGACCGATGTGGGTGCAGCATCTTTAAGTGCAAGTGTTATGGATGATTTTCTTGGAATTGCTCTAATAATTTTCGCTGTAGGTACTGGCAGCATAATCATGTTTGGCATTCAACTTGCCGTGTTCTTCCTGATCACCCTGGTGGCTGCATGGTACTATATGCCATATATTACCAGATTTATAAGCACATATATAAAAACTGAAAGGGCCATGCTGGCAGTTCTTTTTGGTGTAATGCTTCTCTTCTCATCTCTTGCAGAATACAGTTTTGGTGCGGCCATAGAAGGTGCGTACTTTGCGGGAATAGTTCTGAGCAGGCTTCCAGCAAAGAAGATCATAACAGAGGATGTTAAGGCAATAGGCTACGGTTTCATCATACCCGTCTTCTTCGTCTATACTGGCGCACAGCTGGATGTGGGTGTGTTTTTCAACGAGAATGCCCTTGTTCTAGCAGCCGTCATCCTGATTGCAGCTATATTCGGCAAGATTATTGGAAGAGGCATTGGGGCGAGAATAGGCGGATTCAACTGGCGCAAGTCATGGCAGATGGGTATCGGATCAATACCCCGTATGGAAGTTGCACTTGTGTCTCTTACAGTTGCTATAACCTCTCCATCTCATCCCATAAGTTCTGAGCATGTGCCTCTTTTCATAGCGGCAACCATGGTGTTTGTTATAGTGACCACTCTCATAACACCACCTCTTCTCAAACTCTCTTTTAAAAAGGAGATAGAGAAAATGTCCTCTTAGCTTATTCTTTTTTTGCAAGTTTAAAGAAGCCTATGTTTGGTTCGGTTATTTCTTTGCGGGTTAACAGTTCATCTATAGCCCTATCTATTTCTTCCTGCTCCACATCGGGGAGCATGTCCAGTATGTCCTCGTAGGCCACGATAGCATCTTCATCGTTTCCAGATTCTGCTGCTTTTTTTAGTATCTCAAGAATTCTGTCTTCAATCTCAACGGTGCTTTCCTCATCCACGGGTTCCTCCTCGCCTTCAACACTTTCTTCCACGGTGGGTAGCTCGTAACCGAGTTCTCTGTACTCTGGGAGAAGGTGTTTAAGTGCATTTTTTAGCATGTGTATGTAGCGTTCCACATCAATTTTTTCGTAGTACCTTATTGCTTCTATAACCCCCTCTGCAACCCTTCTTGAAAAGCCAAGCGATACCAGGTTGTGTATTGTGGGATCAGCCATGTTAAGCGCTTCTTTCATTGCCTCAATTCTCACCTTCAGTTTCTCTGCTGTATCAAGTATCCAGTAATCTCGCAGGATCTCGTCAACTATTTTTATTCTCTCCGGTACAACTGAAACGTACATTGTATCCTCATCTGGCCTGTATATGTTTGGTTTTCCCACAAAAGCAACAAATTTAGGCACACTTGTAAGTTCAAGCATTTGCCTTACTTGAGGCCTGTATTTTCCTGCAAAAATGTAAAAAGCACCTGTCTGATCCACCACCCTTGCTTTAACCACCTCATCAGATATGACCCTTACCTCTGTAAGCACTCCCACAACGAACACTCTGCTTATCTTTGCTCCGAGGGGTGTTATAACATAACTTGGCTTTTTTGGCTCAGAAGCCTTGATGTAATGTCTGGCGGAGTTGTATTCAGATGCGAAAACTCTCCATGCGGGTTCTCTGGGCATATTTTACCACCCCATTTCATCAAGCATCTTTTCAGCCTTTTTTGCAATATCGTCCATATTTATCATCTCAAAGTCTTTTATGAGCATTCTTAGCCCATATTTTTCATCGTTCATCACATTTCCACGTACTTTCATCGGTCTGGCGATAAGCTTATCTTCCACCATGTCCAGAATTACAGATGGATTTCCAAGGTTATCCTTCACCATATCAATAACCTCTTCAAGGCTTTTTCCGAGTATTTTCTCGGTCTGCTCCCTGTTGAAAAGGCACATAACCGCACCTGTTCCGTCATCCAGGATGGCTTTTATGCGCAGATCAGCCACGGGTTTAACCCTGCCATGCACAGGACAGCCGCTTCCAGAAATCACACGACCGCATTCCGGACACCTGTATATAAGGCCGCTTCCATCTTTAACATCAATTATTACTCCCTCTAAGAGCACGTTAAATCCGCCTTTTCCCTCCAGGCTTTCTATAGGAACGGGAGTTTCCTTGATTTTTATTTCCATGTTCTCCTCTCTTATTGTTGAGCGGGAGTCAAATACAAGCTGGGGCATACCCCTGAATGTGGAGACATAAGCTCCAGATATGCGAAGGGTTGAGCCCTTCTCCACAGGGGTGTCCCAGGATGTGAAGGGTATTTCTCCCGTGTCGTCGGCAAATATACCTGTGTATATATCACGCTCATTTCCGTCTACCACAATGGTTCTTTTTTCCACATTAAGGATCTTTCCTGCAACTTCAACAAGACCCATACGAGGATGGAGATCCTTCACCTTGGCCTTTCTGATCTCGGATCTCACCTTTACGCTGTCTGGGGGCAGAATTTCAACTCTTGTGTTCTGTCCAATTGTTACCTGTATCTGGCCTCTCCATTCTTTTGTATATGCGTTTTTTATTTCAATGCAGTCACCCTTCCTTATGTTCACATTGAGGTTCCAGGCTGTGAAGGGCAGTACTGCTGTATCATCCCCTACCATACCGTAATAGTATTTCTTTCTCGTTTCACCCTCCCCATGCACCTTTTCATTTATGCTCAGAACCTTAACACGAAGATTCAATCTTCCTTCTCCCGCCCGCAGTTCGTTAAGTTTCTTAAATTTTCCATCAAGAAGTTTGTTGCTTCCGCCGTAATTTACAATTATCCCACGCTTTGCCTCATCCAGGGAGAGTTTGTATCCAACAATCCATTTTCTGAGGGTTTTCCTTATTTCTTCGCGATCCATATTTCCCTCAAGTGCCTCATAAATTTCCTCAACAGCGCGCTCAAATTCATCCATGCTATCACCATCCACGCCTCCTTTGCTCGTAGTGCAACTTGATATAAAACCCTTCCTCCTAACATCTGTATTCTTAATTCCACCCTGGATTTGGTGATTTTTTCCAAAAATTATATGTATGTGTGTTCTCATAGAAAAATCCGATGAGCGAGAAGGTCCGTGGTTACACGAGTCCCAGGGGAGAAAGGGGAGTGTATGTGCCCGATTTTGTTATTTCGCTGTGGAGAATTGAGTTCAAGGAGAAGTACGGGATTGATGTGGACAGGGACGTTGCAAGGATAATACTCCAAACCAAATATGAAAACACCACATGGAAGTGGAGAAAGGCCATCAAGAGGATTGAAGAGATCCTTGTTAATAAGGGATTGAGCAGGGAAAACGCAATGCATTTTGCAAAGCATATTGTGGATCTGGCGTTGCAATGAAGAAGAAACATCTTGAAATAAAACTTCAATCGTTGCAGGGTTTCACAAATCCAAAGGCGTATCTGGAACAGTATGTGACTCCCGCAAAGATAGCAGCAGAGATCCTATTTTTAGCACATACCCTTGGTGATGTTGAGGGGAGAATCGTAGGGGATCTCGGAAGTGGTCCAGGTATTTTTTCCGTGGGTGCCTGTCTTATGGGGGCAGAGAAGGTGCATTCGGTGGAGGTTGATGATGATGCTTTGCGGGATCTTATTGCAAATGTTAAGAGGTTCAATTGCACCTCAATTGAGATGCATCGCATTGATGTTTCAGAGTTCAATTTTAAAGTTGATACTGTGTTTCAGAATGTTCCATTCGGGGCACAGAGGAAACATGCGGATTTGGCATTCATAGACAAGGCTCTTGAAATATCCACAGTTACGTATGCACTTCACAACTGGGAAACAAGGGAATTTGTTATGAACAGATACACCGATAAAGGTGGAGAAATAACTCATGTTGCAGAGTTTGAATTTACCATACCAAGGATATATAATTTTCACAGAAAGGAGCGGGTTAAGAGAAAGTTCTTGTTTTTGAGGGTTGAAAATAAAAGGGATAATTTGAAATAATAGGGTGAGGTACTCATACTGATGGAACGCGTTCTTGCCCAGGCCAGGGTGTATTTCATCATAGCTTACGGGCGTGATAGGATACGATACGATGACAAAAAATGGGTGCTGGGCAGGGTATATTTCACTGAGAGGAGGATAATATTCAAAAAGCTTGACAGGGTCTCAAGTATTCTCTATGGGGACATTGCAGAAATTACCGAGAGAGACAGATATTCCAGAATTTCTCCACCTATGGGCTGGGGACGTGGAAGCATACTTGAGATAAAGCATTATGAAAATGGAGATAAAAAGCATGTTCTCGTCACCCTCATATCTGCAGATTTTGATGTCATTACAAAGATGAAGGCCATAATCTCAAAACTTGCTTTTGGGGTTGAAAACAGAATTGAGGAGATGCACAAACGCATTCTTCTTCTTATCTCCCTTGGAATAAGAAAGCCAGGTATGATTAGGTATATCCTGGGATTGTCTGAATCAGAGTACGGAGAAGCATTAGGTGTTCTCAAGACGATGGGGTTGCTAACAGAGGATATGGCATTAACATCATCCGCGAGAAAGATCCTTGATGAGCTCAGGAAAAGTTTTTAAATGGGGCAATTTTAAGGATATGATATGATGCTTGAAATTGACGGATGGCAGGTTGGAATAAAATTCTCGGCTGCTCATTTCATTCCGGAGCATGGAAAATGCTCTCGCATACACGGTCATGATTACGGTATTCGCCTAAGGATATATGGTGAGGTACGCAGTGGTATCCTCCTTGATTTTGTTGAGGTAAAAAGAATAGCCAGGAAAATAGCTGATGAACTTGATCACCATATTCTTGTTCCCACTGAAAATGAGGATATGCGAATTGAAGAGGAGGGTAATGCGCTCCATATTTTTTACAGAGACAGAGAATATCTTTTCCCCAGAGAGGATGTGGTGTTTGTTGATGTGACCATACCCAGTGCAGAGGAGCTTGCAAGATACATAGGACACAGGCTATTGTCCAGGCTAAATGGTGCCTTTGGCGAGAATGTTAAGGGCATAGAGATTTGTGTTGATGAAGGTCCCGGCCAGGGGGCATGCGAGTACTTTGAGGTTGGTGATTGAAATGAGGTGTGTTGTTCTTCTCTCAGGAGGTCTTGATTCTGCAACAACCCTTGCAATTGCGGTGAATGAGTGTGATGAGGTCCATGCCCTATCCTTTGATTATGGCCAGAGGCATTCTCGGGAACTGGAAAGTGCAAAGAGGATTGCGAGACATTACGGGGTTGTGCACAAAATAATACGCCTTGATATGAGGGCTGTTGGTGGAAGTGCTCTCACAGATGATATTGAAGTTCCTGAAAGGACCCTTGAGGAAATTGAGAATGAGATACCCGTTACCTATGTTCCTGCCAGAAACACAATCTTTCTATCTTACGCTCTGGGGTATGCTGAGGTGATTGATGGTGACAGGATATACATAGGGGTAAATGCCCTTGATTATTCTGGATATCCGGACTGCAGGCCTGAATACATAAAGGCTTTTCAGGAGGTTGCAAGGCTTGGGACCAAGAGAGGGGTTGAGGGTAGACCAATAAAGATAGAAACTCCCCTCATCAATTTAACCAAGGCTGAGATAATTAAAAGGGGTATGGAACTTGGAGTGCCGTATGAACTTACCTGGTCATGTTACAGGGGAGGAGAGAAAGCATGTGGGCGCTGTGATTCTTGCCTTCTTCGTCTTAAAGGATTCATGGAAGCGGGATACGAGGATCCACTTGAATACGAAACGTATCCTGATTTCTACAGGCGGTATCTTGAGAGGCGAAGATGGTAGTCGGAAGGTGCTACATCTGTGGAAAGAAAGCACTTCATGTTTGCAGGGTGTGCGGAAGGCCAGTGTGCGATGAGCATTATATTCCATCTCTTGGGATATGCAGCCAATGTGCGTTGCGAGAAAAGTAAATAAATGCAAAGTTCCATTACCCGATGGTGAGGAACGAGGATCTTGTTAACGAACTCCTGCGATGGAAGTACATCAAAAGTGAAAGGGTTAAAAATGCCTTTTTAAGTGTGGATAGGGGTGATTTCGTTCCTGATGATGTCAGGCCTCAGGCTTATTATGATGAACCCCTGCCCATTGGCTACAATCAGACCATCAGTGCCCCGAGCATGGTTGCCATAATGCTGGAGTTACTTGATTTGCATGATGAGGATAAGGTTCTTGAAATCGGAACAGGCTCAGGGTACAATGCATGTCTTCTGGCAGCCCTATCTGGAAGGGTTATAACGATTGAGAGAATACCGCAGCTTAGAAAGTTTGCGCAGGATAATATGAAGAAATGCAAATACCGTGAAAAAATCACCGTGCTTCTGGGAGATGGATCTGTTGGATATGAACCCGAGGCACCTTACGATAAGATTCTTGTAACCTGCGGAGCACCCGAAATTCCACCCGCTCTGGTTGAACAGCTCAGGGAGGGTGGCAGGATGATTATTCCCGTGGGCGGTACTTTCTTTCAGGAGCTTTACATCGTTGATAAGGTTAATGGTGAAATAACCAAAAGGGTATGGGGAGATGTTGCATTTGTGCCCATGATAGGGAAATATGGTCACAGATGGGCATGAAGGATTTTCACAAGTTCCTTTGGATCCCTAACTATGTATGTGGGTTTGAATTCCCTGAGAAACATCTCGCTTCTGTTCCCCCATGTTACAGCAATACTCTTGATACCAGCATTCCTGGCGGCGAGGATATCCATTTCCGTGTCCCCTATCATGAAGGTTTTCTCAGGTCTCTCTCCTAGAGCATTTAGGATCTTTATTATCCCCTCTGGATCTGGCTTGGGATTGGAAACATCATCGCTTGTTATCACAATATCAAAGAACTCCCTTATTCCAAGGAAATCAAGATCCCTGTATGTTCCCAATCTTCCCTTGGAGGTGAAAACCGCTTTTTTAGCGGGTAGATGAAACACATCTTCCAATCCACTGAACAGTTTTATTTTTCTTGGATTCATGCCAAGAAATTCCTTTCTTATCTCATCTTCCAGCTCGCGATCCTCTCTTCCATACACCTTCTCAATTACCTTTCCCAGGGGCAGTCCCACAGCCATACGCAACTTATCACTATCCAGGGGCACACCTCTCCTATTGAACACTCTCTTGAATACATACTCTATCTCATCCCATGTGTCCATTAATGTTCCGTCCAGATCAAATATCAGCAGCATAGCGGGTTGCATGGTTATGCACAATAAAGAATTTTCTAATGAATGTAGAGACCCCCATTAACATCAATGGTGGCTCCTGTTATATATGAGGCATCTTCTGACAGAAGAAAGCTAACCACTGATGCAACCTCTTCTGGACTTCCTATTCTTCCCAGGGGTATCTCTGATTCCCGCTTTTTTCGCTGCACTCTGGTGTATCCCCCAATGATATCAGTGTCTATAGTTCCAGGGGCCACCGCATTAACCCTGATTCTGGGTGCAAGTTGAATTGCCAGAGATCGCATTAGTCCAAGGATTCCTGCCTTTGAGGCCCCGTAGGCAACATCACTTGAGGAACCACGAAATGCGAGCTGTGATGATATGAACACAATGGATGAGTTCTCATCCATGTACGGAAT
>JALSPD010000096.1 GCA_026986135.1 DHVE2 group archaeon | reverse complement strand
AAATCCTGAAACTTTAAAGGATGCTCTGGACTACATTATGAATGACTTTGCGGGATCTTACGGAGAGTACGATGATGGAATGGCAGTGCTAACCGCAAATATGAAATTAGTTGGCATTGACATTGAAAATCCAAAGGCTCAGCAGTTGATATCTTTAATAGACAGGTTATACTCCATTGAAAAGGATTATCTTGGTGTGGAGAAAGCCCAGATAAACAAAATACGGCGTCTCGGAATTTTAAAAAGAGTGAGGTGGTCTTGATGAAGGATGAACTAAATAAGAATGAAGTGGTGAATAAAATAAAAAGAACATTGGAGCTGTTTCAAGCTAAAAATCCTTGCGGCGGGGGAAAGATTACTCTCATTGACCGAAGATATGTGATGCTCTCAACGGATTACTTCCCATTTGACATAACCCGTGATTTGGAAGAGATATTCAATGCTGCTGGAGATACCTTGCTTTACAAAGGTGGTGAGAGAATAGGAAAGGACCTTTATGCACATTATTTGCCCATGGCTAGAACCTATGGCGTTGATATCTGGGATATTATATCAGCGGTGGGCTGGTTCTTTGGATGGGGCACTGGTACAGTCATTGAGAGTGGTGAAAATGATGGAAGATATAGAATCCGTGTTTATGATTCCTTTGAGGCAGACAGTTTTCTTAAAAGAGCAGGAAATACAGAAAAGCCAGTCTGCCATTTCATGCGCGGGGTGCTGAATGGTATAGTGGAAAGCATTGAAGGAAGAAAGTACAGTTCAAAGGAAGATAAGTGTCTTGCTAAAGGAGATGGCTTCTGCGAATTTGTTTTTGAGCCTTTCAAGTGATATACTCTTTTAACTCTGGATATTTTTTTAATAACATTTCTTTGGGTAAGCGATTATCTCTTATTGCAGATGCGGCTTTTCTATCATTCATACCCGGTATAACTTTCAAAATGCTGTACTTCATATCCTTAATCTCAAGAGGATACTCAATGCCAGTAATGCTTCTTTGACCATGTCCTATAACCTTTATATCAACGAACCTTCTGATCTCTGTTGAATATGGGAGTACAACAACTATGGGGTAAGACCCAATCTGGCGCCCATAGGTGTATTTGCCCTTTTTCACTTCTAAAAACACATTCCTTATGACAGTTCTCTTTGGAACCACTCTTTGCAGCATATATGAATCAATATTGTTTCTAACTAACTCTCTGAACTTCCAACATTCATGGTGATATTTAAGCTTGAAATTATTTCTTGTGGATGCAGCTTGCCTTATATTTATTCTCCTCAACAGGTACCCCGTTTCTTTAACTTTTTCTAAAAATTTATAGTTCAATACATAAGTTTCCTTTCTCTCACCCCATAGTCCGCAGATAAAGTTCAATCCCGGAAGTAGCCTTGGCATTCCATTGTCACCTCTATCTCCGCCTATTTCATTTACCAATCTTATTGCCTCCATAACCTCTTCAGGCTTTGCATTTAAGTTGTTTTTTAAGATAACTTGCGGATCCGCTGATTCCATGCCAAAAGATAATACATTTCCAGATGTTGTGTATTTTGCAATAATCTCGGTCACCTGTTCACTCTCCTTTGGATAATTTGCGATTACTGCGGGGTTTGCGTTGTCCACATGAAGAACGGAAGGATGCAAACTCCAAGCCATTTTAAAAAGTTTACTTATTGCTCCAACATTTGGTTGCACAACATCTTTATCACCAACACCGTATGCTTTGTAAGAGTATATGCAAGTTTGACCTCCAATCCTGAAATTTTGAACGCCTATTTCTTTTAAAATCCTCATTTCTTTTATTATGTCTTCAACCTCCCTGAAAATTGGCTTACCGTACAGTGGTTCAATACAAAAGGAACAGCCACCTCCAATATACCTCGGACAGCCCCTAAATGTTTCAATTTCTACTATAATTGAATCTGGAAAATCGGGGTGATTCTTAACAATGGGTGCACCTTGAATTAACCATCTGTTCCACTCATCCAAAGTATGAAACCTGTGTTCTGAGAAGTTATCAGTAAGCACATCGTACAAAAGAGCATCTACATCCTTTCTAGCATAGTAATCAAATCCATCTTTAATTAATCTGAATCTGGCTAACCCACCCCCTAAAATTTTTAAACCTTTAAAGGACTTAGCAATTTCCAAAATCTCTCTTTTGGAGGCAGGATAGGTGCGCAGATACTTGCCCGGAACAACTGCACCACCTATGACCACAAGCACATCTCCAGTTATTTTCTCTCCTGAACGCCATTGATCAATGGTTGTGTACCTGCAATTGACATTCAATTCTTTACAGACACCAGCAACCTCTCTTATGTAAGGGGATATATATGGAGGCACCCCAAGAATGGACGGCTCGTCCACGTATCCATCAAGTATTGTGATTAGCATTTTGACATCAGCATTTTTGCTTTTTGTGTCACACGAAATTCTCCTATCTCTCCGCTTATCTTTATCGCTCTTTCAAGGTGAAATCTGGCAGCTTCTTTCATGTTTCCTTTGCATAGCACTCGCCCTATGGACATCTCGCATTCTGAAAGCAACACTAAATTTTTGATATCCTCAAGAACTCGGTGTGCATCATTGTAAACGCGCATTGCCTCTTTATAATCTCCTTTTGCCTCG
>JALSPD010000095.1 GCA_026986135.1 DHVE2 group archaeon | reverse complement strand
CCCTTCTCTCCTCTAGGTAAATTGTGCGGATGCCCTTAACCTGAGCCATCTCACTCTGAACCCAGTCCCCGGTAACTAGAATTGCCTGAGTGTCCCTTGCACATTCCCTTATTATGTTATCTATCTCACCAAGCCGCGCCCCTTTAATCAGGGTTTCAGTGGCACGGGACCCCCAGAACTCAAGCCGAATTTTCCTCTCCTGGCATATCTCACGTATTATTTTTAATTCCTTTATTCCTGAGAGCCCGATTGCAAGTCCAAGATTTGCCTGGTGCTCAATCTCCCCCAACACCACTTCTGGTATGATTACCTCATTCACATCCTCATTCCTGAGAAACTCCGTGAATAGTCCATCCACAATAACACTCGTATCTGGAACAACCTTCATAGGGATGTGAAGTTCTCCAATTATTTAAATCATTGCTTCTCACTTTCTCTGCTCTGCAAGGTACTTTAGAAGGTGAATCTGATCTGGCATGAGGGGAACATCCTCCTCCTCAATATTGCCGTTGCGAAGCGCCATGAGGATGCGGGGATTTCCCTGCGAGAGCTGGTATATCCTTTTGAAGGCAACCTCCTTCACATCTGGCAGTATCCTTCTGGCTGCATCGTAGGGAAGCCCTCCAAGGCGTATCTCGGAAACGCGGGATTCGGCAACATCTGCAAGGGTGTAGAATCTGTTGTAGAAGGGCGTGTCTGTGCGCATTGTGACTATTATGCGGCTTCTTCCAATATCCTCCTTAATGAGAGAGTTGAGAGCATTGACAAATTCGTCGTCAACATCATAGTACCCGTCAAATATGAGTATCGTGGGATTTGAACGGAGTATGCTGAGAATTTCGGAATTTCCAAATAGAGAATGAATCACCTCTTTTATGCTGCTCCATGTTCTACCACGGTAAACATCAAACCAGAGAATATTTTCTCCAGGGTTAATTCTCTCAATAAACCTGGCCACAAGATATGTTTTTCCAAATCCCTTGCCACCAACAACACTCAGCACCCTCCCGCTGGAGTACCACTCCTCAAATTTTGATAATTCCAATTCGCGATCAACAAAGAAATCAGTTTTGACACTTACCTCGCTGAACACGATCCTCTCCTTCATGTGAAGAAAAGCCTCGTCTATCTCCCCCCGCTCAAGTTTCAAAATAAGATCAAAGTACCTGAGATCAAGCTTTTTCTTCAGTTCTTCAACAGTAAATCTCTCGGTGCCTATTTCAACTTCCTCTTTGTTAATTTCCTCTATTATCTTCTTTGCCTCCTGAATACCACGATGGGTGAGAAAATAAATTGTAAGTCGCTTTTTCTTTCCAGGAACATGCCCTTTCTTTGATTCAACAAGCCCCTCTTCCAAAAGTTTTTTAATGTTTCTGGGAACATGCGTAACGGATATCCCCACCGCCTCGGCAATTCCCTGCTGTGTCATCTGAATTGGATACTCATAACGATCAACATACTTTCTATAATCATAGAGATGGAGCAGTATCTTCTCCTGAATCCTTAAACGCATCATGATGTAATTTGAAAGCACCTATTTAATTTTTCTTCACATATCCGGTAAAACTTATATCCCACCTATGGATTGCCCAGCTGTGAAGCTCCCTGCCCTGGTACCTGTGCTCATCATACTTCTCCTCCCCTCCATATCCGCCCAGAACAGCGTTACTGCTGGAATTGACGATAGATACCACGGCTCTTTCGTTATATCAATGGATTTCACCTCCGAGATAAAATCCATTTATGACAGCGATTCATCGGGATACCTTGAGCATGGGGAGATTCAGCAGATGCTGAGGGATAGAGGACCTCATCTCAACTTCACAACTGTGCTGGACTGGTACTATTTCCTGGAGAACCTAACCCTTGATTCCCGCTCTCCCCTGGTGTTTTCAAGGACCATCAGAGAGAAATATCCCTATCCGATGCCTGTTAACGGCACAACTACCTACATCCTGAGGATGAACTACACATTCTACCTCAACGGCACATCCGACCATGTGATGCGGTTCCATCATCCAGGTTTCCATGGAAAATTGTCGGTGAAATTCCCCGATGGCGTGGTGATACTTGATACAAACCTGAAAGATGCCCGCATAAATGGAAACTCCGTGCAGGGTGAATTCTCCAACATGGCCATTGTGAGATTCAGGGAGATGAACTACTACTGGATGGGGTTCGGGGCCTATGCACTCATAGGAATAATATCAGCTCTCTTTATTGTGATGGCCAGATGGCTCACAGGTGGAAGAACAAGGGGAATCAAACTGCTGATAAGAAGCATTGTTCGCAATATTGTTGCCCTCATCATCGTGCTCACGCTCCTCTTCTACATCCTCTGGGTTCTGGGCCCGCCACCATCTGTGAGAATTGGAGGCATAAGCACTTACATGACGCGATTTCAGATAATACAGTACTATCATCTTGACCGTCCATGGTACGACCAGTTTATCAGATGGTGGTATCTCCTCCTCACCGGCGAGCTTGCCCACGCGGCTACATGGGGCTCGAAGATACCGCCCATATCTCAGGCAGCCATGAATTCCCTTGCTATTTTCGTTGTGGGAACCGCTGCCTCGTACATCATCTCAATTTACCTGGGGGTGAGAAGAGATAGCGCAAATAACTTGGACCCCC
>JALSPD010000094.1 GCA_026986135.1 DHVE2 group archaeon | reverse complement strand
GATATCCGCGGCAAGGGAGGAGGTCCCTGGAAGAAGAGGTTATCCTGGCTACATGTACACTGACCTCGCCACCATATATGAAAGAGCGGGGAGAATAATTGGTAAGAAAGGCAGTATAACTCAGATCCCCATTCTGACAATGCCCGACGATGATATGACTCATCCCATACCCGATCTCACTGGCTATATCACAGAGGGCCAGATAGTGTTGAGCAGAGACCTTCATCGCAGGGGCATATATCCACCAATTAACCCGCTTCCATCTCTCTCCCGTCTTATGAAGGAGGGTATAGGTGAGGGAAGAACAAGGGAAGATCATGCTGGCGTTGCCAACCAGCTCTACGCTGCCTATGCAGAGGGTCTCCGCCTCAGGGATCTTGTGGCTGTGGTTGGCGAGGAAGCGCTAACCGAGGAGGATCGCATACTGCTGAAATTTGCAGATGAGTTTGAGGCAAGATTCATAACTCAGGGCAGGGATGAGGATAGAAGCATTGAGGATACACTGAGCATAGCTTGGAATCTCCTGGCACTTCTTCCCAGAAGCTACCTGAAGAAGATTGACAGGAAGTACATTGAAAAATATCTGCCAAAATCCTCGTAATCCCTAATTTTCTGATTTTTCAATTTCTTCGCTTTTCATCTTTTCTCTAACAATCTCTTCAAGTAAGTGTGGATACCTTATTATTGAATCTGGCACCAGTGTTACGGGTCTGCAGCCTTGTTTCATGAGTTTGAGAGCATGATAGAAATTTGCGCCTGCAGTGGGACCACCAGGGATACCTCGGTTCCACAACAACCTCATGCCTTCAATTGCCTCTTTAGATGACACATATATTATCTCATCAATAACTTCCTCTTCAATTGCCCTGTGGAGCAATTCTGAGAAGTTGTGATAAGAAAAACCTTCCATAATTTCACGATCATTCTCTGAAGATCCTGTCAGAATTTCCTGTACATAAGATCCACGCGGAATAAGTGCGTAAACTCTCATATCCAGTTTCTCCTTTAGGTATTTGCCTGCACCGTAAACCGTGCCTGCCGTACCTGCTCCCATCACAAAGCAATTTGCATGTTTTGTCTCGCGTGCAATCTCTGGACCCGTGGTCTCATAATGTGCCTTGAAATTTGCCATGTTCCTGGTTTGCGCAAGAAATACTCCTTCCGTCCTTTTGGCTAGATCTTCAGCAAGCATATGTCCATCTTCATTCTCCGCCACAAATTTTACTTCTCCGTTGAAAAGTTTTATCATGTTTACCTTGTTGATACTTGTTTTTTGGGGAACGAGAATGATGGCACGGTATCCCAGAATTCCGGCTACCCAGGCAACAGAGATGCCAGTGTTTCCTGATGTGTATTCTATAACATAACCACCTTTACGCAGGTTACGGGAGGCATCCCTAATCATATACAGGGCAGTTCTATCTTTGTGGCTTCCCGTGGGGTTCATATACTCAAGCTTTAGAGAGACGCCACCCACATTCACCATCGGAGTATTTCCAACCAGATTCAGCAGGGGCACTTCAATCACCGAATATGCGATTGATAAACCAATCAGCATCAAATTTCATAAGATCGTTATAACCCTGTCCAGTGCCCAGGAATATTATTGGTTTGTTTAGCTCATAAGCAATACTTATTGCAGCTCCACCCTTTGCATCTGCATCAATTTTGGTTAGTATTACAGCATCCACACCAACCTCTGAATCAAAGGTCCTTGCCTGCTCAATGGCATCATTGCCCGCCAGAGAATCTCCCACAAATATTGTAAGGTGTGGTTTTGCAACCCTTTTAATCTTCTTCATCTCGTCCATGAGATTGCGGTTTGTCTGCATTCTCCCTGCGGTGTCTATGAGAACAAAATCACGGTGTTTCGCCTTTGCGTGCTCAATGGCATCGTATGCAACAGCGGCAGGGTCACCTCCTGCCTGGTGCTTAATGACCTTTACCCCAAGGTTATTGGCATGGATTGTTAACTGTTCTATGGCTCCAGCTCTGAAGGTATCTCCAGCAGCAAGTACTACGGTGTATCCCTTATCCATAAGATACTTCGCCATCTTTGCGATTACGGTTGTTTTACCAGTACCATTTACGCCCAGAAACATAATAACGCATGGCCTTTCACAGTTTTTTGCAAATTCATCAAAGTCAAAATTCTTATCAAGGATTGATTTCAACGATTTTTTTAAGGTGATTTCAACAATTTTTCCTATATCCGCCCCTATCTTAACTTTTTTTCCAACCAGCGCCCTTTTTATATCATTTTTAAGTTTCTCAATAACTTCCACTGCCACATCCGCTTCCATAAGGGCAAGTTCAAGTTCCCACAGAAAATCTTCCAGTTTCTCCTCCTTTATCTTCTTGCCCATTCCTCCTGTGAACTCCTCACCGAGCTCTTCATTCGCCTTTTTTCTCAACCCTTTTATTTTCTCCTTGAGAAGCTTGAACATTTTAATCCGAAAGGTAATAGCAGGAACGATTTATATTTTTTTCATACGACGATGAAAAAGTTATGGAGGGAAAGCGTCTCAGGGAAGACCAAGCTCTGGTATGTCCTCTTCGTCGTAAACCTCCGTTAGATATATGTTTTTAACAGCAAATCCTATATGTCCCTGATTTCCACTTCCGTCATTACTCTCCCCTGGTGCATGTCCTGGCCAGTACACTTCAGCTTCCACTATCATGCTCACGAGCACGTAATTTGAAGCATCCGTGGACAGCCCAGAGCCGTATTGTGCATTTAGATCATTTACTGCACTTGTTAGATTCTGGGTGTTTATGCAAAACTCAAAAAATTTCCATTCGTTAAAGGTGTTTCCAGTTGCAGATGAAGAGTTAATCCATCTATATGCATACCTTGTCCCTGAACCGAAATATGTGAGAACCATTGGAAGTCCAGTATCCTGGGAGGAGTCATAAGTAACAACTTCTGAAAATGTGCCCCTCAGGTCAAACATATTTACTACATACCACATCTCCTTGCCTGTGCTGGTGTCTTTTAGAAGGAGAGCAGCATTGGCGTATACCTGTGTATCTGTGGTACTTCTGTAAGCATCTGGGATAATCATGTTGAAGTGCATGGTAAGAATTGAAGATGGATAACGCCAAGGATGTATATCATCGGAATCACTCCAGTGATAGAAAATCTGTCCGTTAGCAATGGGGTATGAAGGATATGTGGGTATTGAGTATGTGTTTACCATGGCACCAGCTGAAAAATTATAAAGTTGAAGTGCGGACCAGCCGTAACCATTGTACCCTCTCTGATAATTTTCCTTTGGATTGCCAACATGCAACCCTGTGAAATCACCGACATCCCACGATACAGGGTTGGATGCCACATCACCCTGGTTAAATGTCGCTACCATGGTTTTGTGCTCTGGAACATAGGAAGGGTCAGATAATGCTCGTCCATCTATGGTGTTTACAAATTCTGGGGAGTATATGACTCTCTCTTTCCAGTCTCTGGATGAGGAGTTCCGATTGAGTGTGCCACCGATCATTATGGGGACAGAGATAATCGCAACGATTGCCAGATAAACGAAATATCTCACCCAGGTATCTCTCATGGTGTCAATATGTTATTTAAAGTTTATAAATTTTTTATTTAGTTGGCGTTCCAGTGATATTCCCTTTTTCCTGAAGATACTTGCGATAGTTTTCTTCAACCCTGGCGCTTAGGAGGGCATAATTTTCCTGAAGTTTATAAAGATCCTGCGTCAGTTTTTCTTTGAGTTTCTCCAGGTCCTCTTTTCTCTTTTTTAATTTTTCTGAGATTTTCTCTGGCGGGAGTTCTGTATAGAGCGAATTTCCTATTGTTATCAGCGCTCTTTTATCCTTTATCCTTGCGCTTATGAAAACCCCTGCACCAATCGGAACAAGGATTTCCTCGTCCGTCATTTTTGAGTAATTCTCCATGGTTTCTATAGCCCTCTCATGTTCCTGAATGGAGAGTTCTATGGTTGCTATCTGCTTCTGCAGATTGTCTATGTGTACCTTTATTGCTTCAAGCGTGGCGATACCCTGTTCAATTTCACGCTCTGCCTCACTCATTATTACCCCTCGCATGGTATTTTACTATGGGATCATCCGATTCACTGGGATCTATCTCCTTTATAGCATTCACTTTTATCAGCCTTCTTTTTATACCATACTTGCTTCCAAGTAATGAATACGCCTTTTCCAGAGCGTCATTCTCCGAATTTGCAATCACATCCTTGGTGAATTTATACCATTCCTTTCCCTTTGGTGAGTAAAGTCCCTCAATCCTGAACGCCTTCATAGTATCACCTGGGAGGTTAATGGTGAGCATCATTTATATTTTTTGCATACTCCTGGATGTCAGATTGTAATTTCAGTATTTATGTGATTTGGACGAATTGAAAAATTTAAGTACCACTAAAGGATACTTTACTGGATGAAGATTATGGATGATGGCACCACATTGCTATTTCGCTTTTCTCCCTTCAAAACACTCTCTCTAAACAGGAATTCCAGAACAATTACCTTGGGGAAAACGGAAATCCCTTTTGATGAAGTAAAAGGTTTCTGGAAAAACTACAGAATTTCAGGAAAAAAGAAAGTTTATTTCGTTGTTCTTTTAACAAAGAATAAAATGCTCCACATTACGCCGGATATGGACGAGTACGATGTGGATGAAGTGATTGGTTATCTTATTGACATTCTGGGAGAGGATAAGTATGCGAGATGAATTAAGGGAACTTGCGGATCTGTTTTATGTGAAAATTATGGAGCCTTCAAGTGGGATAAATATAAACTGGATAAGGAGAGAGTTTATGCGTCTTGGAATACGGGATGAAAATGTGGATAATCTTTACATCATAAATGCTCCCGTGAGCAGGGAGGTATGGTATTATATCTTCGTCAAACTTCACGAGAATAAGAAGCTGCATCTCTTTCTGAATTCCCTATTGGATAAACTGGGTGGTGTTGAACTTGGAATTCTAAAAAATCGCCTTGATGCACTGGGTATGTATTACGACGGAATATTTAGGGAGAAGACTTTCAATATCGCGGTGCTGGTTTCGGGTAGAGGGACCAATCTTCAGGCTATTATTGACGCTGTTGAAAATGGAGACATACGAGGAAAAATAGTTGCTGTCATATCAAATAAAAAGGACGCATATGCTCTTGAGAGGGCAAGGAAACATGGGATAGAGGCCTTTTATGTGCCTCCAAAAAAGGGAGAGAGCAGAGAAAATTATGATAGAAGAATAGCGGAGATTATTGATCCTCTCAATGTAAATTTAATAGTCCTTGCAGGTTATCTTCGTATCCTCTCTCCATGGTTTGTGGAGAGGTATAAAGGAAAGATAATCAATATACATCCCTCCTTACTTCCAGCTTTCGCAGGATTATACGGAGAGAGGGTGCACAGGGAAGTGATTGAGTACGGATGTAAGGTTACAGGATGTACAGTGCATTTTGTGGATGAGGAGGTTGACCATGGACCTATAATCCTCCAGAAATGTGTTGAGGTTCGCGATGATGATACTCCCGAGACCCTTGCAGCGAGAGTCCTTGAAAAAGAGCATGAGTGTTTGGTTGAGGCTATACGGTTGATTTCTGAAGGTGCTATTGAGATTTCTGGGAGAAGGGTCATAAGAAAAGGGTGAAGTTTTTATTTATTGAGGCATTTATCATACAAGGTGATGATGAAATGCCAAGGATTGGTATAATTGGTGGCTCAGGAGTTTATGGTGTTTTCACTCCAAGGGAAAAAAGAAGAATTGAAACGCCCTATGGAAAGCCATCGGGTGATGTGGAAATAGGCGAGATAAGTGGAGTTGAGGTTGCATTCATACCTCGCCATGGAAAGGGGCATCGCATTCCGCCGCATAAAGTGAACTATAGGGCAAATATCTATGCTTTAAAAATGCTAAAGGTGGAGCGTGTTATCGGCATAACCGCAGTAGGATCTCTTCGTAAAGAGTACAGGCCGGGAGATATAGTGATTCCTGATCAATATATTGATTTTACTAAAAAGAGGGAATACACTTTCTACGATGGTCCTAAAGTGGCCCATATAAGCATGGCAGACCCATTCTGTCCTGAACTCCGGAGAATTTTTATAGAGGTGTCAAGGGAAAAGGAGTATTATCTTGGATATAAAACTCATGATAGGGGCACCTATGTATGCATAGAAGGACCAAGATTCTCTACACGTGCTGAGAGTATGATGTTCAGACAGTTTGCCCATATAATAGGGATGACTCTGGTGCCAGAGGTGCAGCTGGCAAGAGAGATGGAGATGTGCTATGTGAATGTATCCACGATCACCGACTATGATGTGTGGGCTGAGAAACCGGTCACCACTGAAGAGGTAATGAGGGTTATGAAGGCAAACGAGGAGAAGGTCAAGGCTATTCTCAATGAGGCAATACCACGCATTCCGGAGGAGAGACATTGCCCATGCAAGGATGCTCTTAAAGGAGCCGTGGTATGAAAGTTGATACGGGAAACCTGACCAGAAAAACGGCATTCATAATGTTTTACAATGTTTTCGGTGCAGTTTTAGGTTATGTAACTCTCTTTTTTGTAATGCGTCTCATAGGCACGGCTGCCTGGGGAATTCTGGGGGCAGCAACCGGTATGGTGGGTATATTATCTATACTCACAGATTTTGGACTTTCTGGGGCACATATAAAAAAAGTTTCTGAAGGCGGTGATGCCGAGAAAAAAACGGGTGTGTATGTGTTTATGAAGTTGATGTATGCCCTTATTTTTCTTTGCGTCTCTTTTGTTTTAATCTTCTTAGCTACAAACATTCTAGGGTTTAGGTTTGAGAATACATATTTGGCTATTGCTACATACATAATAATTCTTTATTACTTTCTAATGGCCATAGCCGCAATATTTAAGACAATACTGAGAGCATATATGGAGACAACAAAGGCAATAATTCCTGATTTTTACAGGGTTCTTGTGCAGGATTTATTTTTAATAGGAGCAACTCTTTGGTGGGTATATCATAAGGATGTACCTAAGGAATGGATTGGTGTTCTTTATACTTACGGTTATTTATTAAGCGTATTTGCTCAAATAGTGGTACTCTCAAGATATGTAAGTTATATCAGGGTGAAAAAACCGGATTTTGGCTTGATCAAGGAATATCTTCTTTTCTCCCTTCCACTTGGGTTATTCGGTGTGGTGGGAACAATACAGGCATACACAGATAGAGCCATGCTCCAATTTTTCTGGAATTATAGGGAGGTAGGAGCATATTTTGGAATCCAAAAGATTATTGTAGCCATAATGACATTTGCTATGGCGGTAAATTTTGTTTTGTATCCTGCTCAATCCCATAACTTCTCTCAGATGAAAAGGGAGCGTGTAAAGCATATAACACTCCAGGCAGAGAGGTATATCTCTCTATTTATATTACCTGTCGTTGGCTTTGGTTTTGTTTTCGCTCCTGAATTACTCAATCTTTGGAATGCGCAGCTGGTTCCCTATTCCACGGTCCTTCGCATTCTCTTGGTTTATTCATTTTTATATGTTATTAACAGCCCCTATTCTTCCCAGCTTGTCTCTGCAGGGAAACCAAAGGAGAATCTTAAAGCGGGTGTTGTGCAGGCCACTTTAAACATTGTTCTTAATGGTATTCTTATTCCCACAAGTATTTTTGGAATTACGCTGTTTGGTTTAAAAAGTGTGGGTGCAGCTACTGCAACTCTATTGTCCTATCTTTCGGGATTTTTAATCATAAGATATAAGGTATATAAAAATCTATCTTTCTTATACAATCCTAAAATAACAAAACATTTGATTTCCACGTTGATTGTATCTGTATTGATGTATATATTCAATGTCAATGTGTTTCATTTTGTTAGATTTTATGAGATCATAGGGGCGTTTTTGGTGTACGTTGCCATATATTTATCAATTCTCTGGGTGGCTAACGAAGTTTCTATTGAAGAAGTTAAAAAAATCGCAAATAATTTCATGAAATTTTAAATTTAATTTTAAATTTAATTTGATTAAATGTCTTTAACCATAAAATTTGAAGGCAAGTGTTATATCACCTATGATTATATAACTTTTCTATGTGTGGTATAAATGGGTTTAGCTGGAAGGACAGAGAAAAAATAACACGTATGAATGATGCTATTAAGAGAAGAGGACCAGACGATGATGGATTTTTCTTGGACAATAATGTAACTCTGGGTCATGTGAGGTTGGCAATAATTGATCTTAGTAAAAAGGCGCATCAGCCGATGAAATACGAAAAAGATGGAGATGTTGTGTGGATAGTTTATAATGGAGAAATATACAACTACAAAGAACTAAGAAAAGAACTTGAAAATAAAGGATATACTTTTATGACTAAGAGTGATACAGAAGTTATCCTTGCGGCATATCTTGAATGGGGGACCGAATGTGTACATAAGTTTAATGGCATGTGGGCTTTTGCTATATATGATGTAAATAAGGGAAAACTTTTTCTGAGCAGGGATAGGTTAGGCATCAAACCTCTCTATTATTATATAACGGATGATAAAAATATTATTTTCAGCTCTGAGATAAAAGCTATACTCCAGCATGAGATAAAGAGGAAAATAAATAGGAATAAATTAGGGGAATTTTTAATGTTTCGGGGTGTGGTTGGAGAAGATACCCTGTTCATGGGTATTAAAAAACTTTTGCCGGGGCACAGCATGATGTATGATATTAGAAATAAGTCTTTTGATGTTTGGAGATATTGGTCAATACGTGCAAATCCTGAATATGAAAATATATCATTTGAGGATGCAATTAAAAAATTAGATAATCTTTTGGAGAAATCTGTAAAGAGGCGGCTTGTAGCAGATGTCAAAGTGGGTGCTATATTATCCGGGGGTCTTGATTCAAGTATGGTTGCTGCATATATGAAAAAATTTTCTGATAACGTTATAACATTTACGGTTAGGTTTATTGATTCAAAATTTGATGAAGGGGAGTACGCTAGGAAAGTTTCAAGTCACATCGGTTCAGAACATCACGAAATATATATTGACTTTTACAAATATATAGAAGGTATGGAAGAATATGCTAAAATAAAGGATGAGCCTATTGGAGTTCCGAATGAAGTGGCTCTGTTTTTATTGTCTAAATATATTCGTAAGATGGGTGTGTATGTTGTGCTCTCTGGAGAAGGTTCAGATGAAATATTTTATGGATATAGCAAGATATTCAGGAGCCCGTATGACCTAGAACGATTACGTATCTTCATGAACTATAGTGATCCCCTATCCAAATTAAAAGTAGAATTGCCCTCATTGTATGATAGATATAATGGGCAACTAATACTTACCCTTATTGATATGATTTTGTTTAGATATCCTTATTGGCCAAAGGATGTTGTTGATAGTATTTTAAACGATCATGATCACAATGAAGCCAGGGGATATGTTAATGTATTTTCAAGAATATTAAATGAAATTAATCATGATGAATATCACAAGTTATCTTATTTTTTCTTAAATATTCATCTTCCTATTCTATTAAACAGGGTGGATAATGCAACAATGGAAAATGCAGTAGAAAGTAGGGTACCATTTTTAGATCATGAACTTGTTGAATTTGTTTTCAGTCTCCCAAATCATTTTAAAAATCCATGGAAATCATGGAAAGATTATATGGAAGCCTCAACAAAAACAAGCGATGAAATTGCAGAGAAACATGATATATCAAAATATATTTTAAAGAAATTGGCCGAATCACAAATACCTGAGGAAATAATTAATAGAAAAAAAATGGGTTTTCCTATACCATTTTTAGAATGGAAAGATAAACTAATAATGTATGCTGAAAAAAAATTGTTGAGCAAAGATTCCAAGATACTTGAATATGTGCCACGTAAAATTATTAGAGATCTTATTCACAAATTTAAAATGAATGATAGTAATTATGCCATACAAAGAATCTGGATGCTAATAAGTCTTGAGTTATGGCTTAGAAATTGGGGTGAATGAAATGGATGCGATAATACTGGCTGCTGGACGAGGTGAAAGATTGATGCCACTTACAGCGGACACGCCCAAAGTACTCCTTCCGCTTTGGGATGGAGAATGTATACTTCAAAAACAACTCTCTATTTTTGAAAATCATTCTGAAATAAACAGAGTCATAATTGTGACTGGATATCTTACAGAGAAGATAGAGAAAAAGATAAAAGAATGGGGCTATGAAGATTTTGTAGATATTGCATATAATCCGTTTTACAAAATAACTAACAATCTTGTATCTCTGTGGTTTGGAAGCATGAAAATAAAAGAAGATGTTGTTGTAACGAATGGTGACAACATATTTAAAAAGGAGGTACTGGAAAAACTCCTTGATGCGGGTAATGATGGGATATACTTGGTTGTAGATAGAAAGGATGAGTATGATGCGGACGATATGAAAGTAACCATTGTGGATGGTCTAATAAAATATGTGAGTAAAAAGATACCTATTGATAATACGGATGCAGAATCAACTGGAATAGCAAAATTTGCTGGAGATGGAAAGAGAAAATTCATAGAGACCTTGGATCTGCTGGTAAGAGATGAGAGTTACCTCACAAAATTCTGGCTTGAGATATTCAATTATATGGCGTCTCAGGGTGAAGCAATTAGACCAGTATGGATTAGGCCAGATGAGTGGCAAGAGATGGATATTCATGATGACAAATACATAATAAATTATTTATT